>JAQTSA010000003.1 GCA_028711575.1 Candidatus Omnitrophota bacterium
CCATTTGTCTTTATCCCATAATATGTGGCGGCATTTGACTATGTTTATTGGCGGACAAGGCATAATTTTAGCCAGCCTTTCTATTTTAACAAAAGCCCGTTCAGTAGCCGTTGGATTTTATATCGGCGAAGCCCGTCAAGAAAAAATATTACCAAACGTTATTGGCACCGCCCGGTTTATCTGGAAAGTTAGTTTTATTTATCTTATTATGGGCGTTCTTACTTACGGAACATTGTTGTATCTGCGCGGCGTTCCCTTAATCCGTTCTTTTTATCACGGACTATGGTTGTTTTTTGCCAGTTTCGATACTGGCGGCTTTGCCCCGCAGTCGCAAAATGTTGCTTATTACCATTCGCTTTCCCTGGAGATAGCGACTTTAGTTTTTATGACTTTAGGAGCGATAAACTTTAATTTTCATTTTTGGGTCTGGACCAAAGATAGAAAAGAAATTTTTAAAAATTTTGAAATTAGGACATTTATGATATCAATGTTTATCTTAACGGTAATGCTTTATGTTCCGATTAAAGCTGTCGGTTCTTTAACGCTGTTTCGTCAGGGGTTTTATCAGCTTTTATCGGCTCATACCGGTTGCGGTTTTGCCAGTATTTCAGCGACGGCTTTAAGCCGTTACCCCTCTTTGTCTTTGCTGGCTGTTATTTTCGCGATGATGATTGGCGGGGCGGTATGCTCTACTACCGGAGCAATAAAACTGATGAGAGTAGGGATTATCTTTAAATCTTTTTTTACTGAGATTAAACGGTGGATGATGCCTTTTAAATCAGTTTATCGAGACCGGTTTCATCATTTGCAGGATCTTATCCTTTCTGACAAAAGAGTTAAGGACGCTTATTTTTATTGTGCTCTTTTTCTTTGTGTCTACATGATCGGTGCAATAATCGGTATGTTTTATGGCTATAGTCCAATGCACTCTTTATTTGAATCTGTATCTGCAACGGCAAACGTCGGGTTGTCGGTTGGAATAACTAACGCGGCAATGCCTTTAGGGTTAAAGCTGGTTTATTTGTTCCAAATGTGGGCCGGCCGGCTTGAATTTTTATCTGTTTTCGTGACTATCGGGTTTTTAGTAACGATGTTTAAAAAATGAAAAAATCATTAAAAATATTTAAAGTATCGGTATTCCTGCTGGGAAGTTTTTTGTGTTTTCAGAGTAGTTTTTCTGAGCCGGCAACTGTAAATGCCCTTATTGAGCGCAGTGCTGAATTCGACGGCAAAAAAGTCTCTTTAACCGGGGAAGTTATCGGAGATTGTCTCAAGAGTTCAGACGGCATGTGGATTAATCTTTTATCGGGCGCAGATGCTATCGGAGTTTTCGTAAAGTCAAAGGATAAAGCAATTTTAGACAAAGTAAAAAATTTCGGGTCTTATAAAACAAAAGGAGATATCCTTGAGGTTGAGGGAACTTTTTATCGCTATAGTCCGTCTCATGCCAATTTGGCTTTGTATGCCGAAACCATAAAACTGGTTTCTTCGGGCTATGTTTTGAAAGAATACATATCACCAATTAAAATAAGGTTGATTATTATCTTTTTCATAATTTATTTGACATTGTACCTTATTTATCTTATAAAAGTAAAATACAACAAAAATCAAGAAAAGTGAAATGGAAGAAAAACTACGAATTTTAGAGGAAGAATTTAAAGCTGACTTAAGCCAGTCTAAAACCCAAGAAGAACTTGACGCTCTTAAGGTTAAATATTTAGGCCGAAAATCCAAGCTCAATGATTTGTTTTCATTAATCCCTGCTCTAAGCCGGGAAGAAAAATCGATTTTTGGTAAAAATTTAAATATCCTAAAAAATAAGATATCCCAAAAATTGGATCAAAGTTCTAATTCAGAGGAAAGACAAGAAGAACTCATCGACTTAACTTATCCGGCTAAACCGATGGCTAACGGGTATCAGCATATCTTAAGCCATGTCACTGAGCAGATCTGTTCAGTTTTTGAAGGCCTCGGTTTTTCGGTAGTTGAGGGCGGCGAAATTGAAGACGAATGGCACAATTTTTCGGCTCTTAATATTCCCGCCGAACATCCTTCACGCGATGTTTTTGATACTTTTTATATGGAATTGAAGGAGAAGGATAAAGGGAAATATCTTTTACGAAGTCATACTTCGCCGACTCAAATTAGGGTTATGAGTTCCTTGACGCCTCCGGTCGCAGTTATTTCTCCCGGACGGGTTTATCGTCCGGATGAAGTCGATGCTACTCATTCCTTTATGTTTAATCAGGTTGAAGGATTCGCGGTAGATGAAGATATAAATTTTTCGCATTTAAAAGGCGCGTTACTTCATTTTGCCCGGTCTTTTTTCGCTTCTAGCGTTAATTTGCGGTTTAGGCCTCATTTTTTCCCTTTTACCGAACCTTCAGCTGAAGTTGATGTTTCTTGCGTTATTTGTGGAGGCAAAAAAAATAATTCAGTCAATCAAAGGTGCAGCGTTTGTAAGGGTAAAGGTTGGGTTGAAGTTCTCGGCTGCGGTATGATTCATCCTAATGTCCTGGAAGCTTGTGGAATAAATTCCCGTAAATATAAAGGGTTTGCTTTTGGCATGGGAATCGAACGGTTGACTATGCTTAAATATGGAATAAATGATATCCGTTTGTTTTATGATAATGACCAACGGTTTTTGAAACAGTTTCAGGTGTAAATAAATCATGAAATTCAGTCTAAATTTTATCAAAGAATTTTTGGAAGTAAAAATGCCGGCCCAGGATTTAGTTGAGGCTCTTACTATGTCGGGGATGGAGGTAGAGAATCTGGAAAAGTCTGGTAATGACTGGGTTTTTGATATTGAGGTTACCTCTAATCGTTATGATTGGCTTTCTCTTTTGGGTATTGCTCGTGAAGTTGCGGTTTGTTTGGGAAAGAAACTGGACATTAAATATCCCAAAGTTGTCAAAGAGCCGGTCCTGCTTGGCCGCAAAATTGTAATCGAAGACTCTAATGACTGCATATTTTATGTCGGCCGGGTAATTCGCGGTTTGAATATTTCGGCTTCTCCGCTTTGGCTTAAACAAAGAGTTATTAATTGCGGCATAAATTCCATCAACAGTGTTGTTGATGTTACAAATTATTGTATGTTAAAATGGGGGAATCCGCTTCATGCTTTTGATTATGATAAACTAAAAGGTGATATCTTTGTCCGTCGAGCAAAAAAGAATGAAGAATTTATTGGAATTGACGGAAAAGAAAGGATCCTTTCAAAAGACAATCTTGTTATCGCCGATGCTGAAAAGGTAATCGCTTTAGCCGGAGTAATCGGCGCGAAAAATAGTGAAGTTGACGAGACTACAAAAAATATATTTTTAGAGGCCGCCTTGTTTTTGCCGCTTTCGATACGCCGATCCCGGCGTTCAGTTGGTCTTGATACTGAATCGTCTTATCGTTTTGAAAGAATGGTTAATCCTCAATATTTAGAGTTCGCGTCGGAACAGGCCGCAAACTTAATAAAAGAACTTTCCGGCGGTGTTTTTTTTGGCTATAAAGAGGCCGGAAAAAACCCGACGATTAAGCCAAAGCGGATTATGATAAATTTTTCAAGTCTATCGGATTATTTAGGCCTTGCTTGTTCTGCCAGCGCGGTTCGTCAGATTTTAGAACGTTTAGGATTCAAGACCGAAAGTATTTCGAAGGAAACAGCAGTTTTTCTCGCGCCGCTATTTCGTTTTGATATTCAAAGAGAAGTTGACATCTATGAAGAGTTTTCCCGAATTTATGGTTTTGATAAAATTCCTTCATCTTTACCGGCGATAAAGCCTAAGGTGAAGGAGCCAAATAGCTATGAATTCAAAAAAGAGGTTCGCCGATTGCTTGTTTCTATGGGCTTAAATGAGGCTGTTACTTTTAGTATCGAATCGGAAGAGGAATTGACCGGCTTGGGTTATGAAAATTTGATAAAGATAGCCAACCCTCTGCGGAAAAAAGAAAATGTTATGCGTCCCAGCCTTTGCCAAGGGTTGCTTAAAACTATTAAATATAATTTAAACCGGTCGCAAAGTAATGTTTCTTTTTTTGAGATAGCTAATATTTATACTAAGCTGAAATCAGGGTTTGAAGAAACTTCTCAAATTGGGATCGCTTACTCTCAAGGATTTAACGATTTTTTCTTTCTTAAAGGTCTGGTCAACAGATTGCTTGATTATTTTGACATTGTTGAATATGAGTTCAAGCCGGAAAGCGCAAAGAATATGTCTAATTCTTTAAGTATTGTTGTTGGCGGACAATCGATAGGTTGTCTGGGCAAAATAGACCGGCAGGTTAAAAAAGATTTAGGCATTAAAGAAGATTTGTTTTTTTCTCAAATTAATCTGCAACTTCTGATGAAAGCCCGGGGAATTAAAAAATACCAGCCGTTTAGCAATTACCCGGCGGTTTGTCGAGATATTAGTATTGCTTTACGAAAAGACAAAAAATTTGCCGATGTTGAGAAAATTATTGTTAAGAAAAGTAAAGATTATTTTTCTTCTCTAGAGATACTTGACCGATACCAGGGCCAAGATCTGGAAAAAAATTATCAGGCCTTTACTCTGCGGATTTTTTATCAATTGCCGGAAAGGACTTTGACTAGTGATGAGATTGATTCCCTTCACCTAATGATTAGGGATCAGCTCAATGCTCAGGACGGTATCCAAATTCGATAAAGCTACTCTTTATTTTTAATCTTTAAAAAAAATGGTCATAACTTGTTTGTTTTGAAAACGTTTCCACTAAGGCTTTAGTCAGTCTTGAAAATCGCGGTTGTTGATGTTATAATAAAATTAGAAAAAACCCTGCCTGTCTCGACGACGGGTAAGACTGCTAAAGCCAACACTTTTTTTATGGGGGTTTTGTTTATGGCCGTCTTGGCGGTTGTAACGGGGCACCCACCTGTAGGAGTACAGGACTTATAGCGGTCATCCGAAGACGGACTCACGGTGGGGTTTTTTTCTTTTTTTCTTTTTTGATAAATTAAGCCCGCGTTATCTAATTCCACAAATAGGAGACAACCTCGAATTCATCGGAGTAAAATTTATACTTCTTTTTTTATTCTTTAACGATACAATTTATATATGGAAAAGAATTCAGAACCGTTAGCGATAAGAATGCGTCCTAAAGATTTGTCTGATTTTATTGGTCAAGACCATGTCTTAGGAGAGGGCAAACTTCTTAAGCGGGCTCTTGATTCAAAAAAAATAGTTTCGCTGATACTTTGGGGCCCTGCCGGATGCGGTAAGACATCTTTAGGGGCAATTGTCGCTAAAGAACTCAATGCTGAGTTCCAATATTTAAACGCGGCTTTTTCCTCAGTATCCGAAGTTAAAAAAGTCATTGCTCAAGCTCATATTCGTCTTAACAAAGAAAACAAAAAGACAGCTATTTTTATTGACGAGGTACACCGATTCAACAAGCTGCAGCAGGAAGCTTTGGTTCCTGATACAGAAAACGGCACTATTATTTTTATTGGAGCAACGATATATATTCCCCATTATTACATTATTCCTTCTTTGATATCTCGATCAATAATGGCTCATTTTAATCCTTTGACCAAGGAAGATTTAATGATTCTTTTGAAACGTGCGGTTACCAATAAAGAAAAAGGGTTAGGTCATTTAAACTTAAAAATAACAAATAAAGCCTTAGAGCATTTGGCTATTCTTTCTTCCGGTGATGCCAGAAAAGCGCTTATGAGTTTAGAGATTGGAGCTTTGAGCATTACCGTTGATTCTTTAGGCGACCGTCTTTTTGATTTGGATGTAGCTAAGGCCAGCATTCAAAAGAATCTTTTTTACGATAAAGCCGACAGTTATCATTATGATACGATATCAGCGTTTATCAAATCTGTTCGGGGCAGTGACGTTGATAGTGCTTTATATTGGTTGGCTAGAATGATTAAGTCCGGTGAAGACCCGCGTTTCATTGCCCGGCGTCTTATTATCTTATCTTCTGAAGACGTTGGAAACGCTGATCCTTTTGGCCTTGTGTTAGCTACTAACTGTTTTAAGGCTGTAGAATGTGTAGGATATCCGGAAGCTCAGCTTATTTTAGCCCAGACAACTATTTATTTGGCCTGTTCTCCTAAATCAAATGCTGCTTATAAAGCTATATCTAAAGCCATATCTGACGTGGAAACGCAAGATTCGATAGAAGTTCCCGAGCACATTAAAACTAATTCCAAGAAATATGTATATCCTCATGATTTTCAGAAATCGGGTATCGGTGGGTACGTAAAACAGGATTATGGAATAAACAAGAAATATTATTTTCCCCATGATTGCGGTCAAGAAGCTAGACTGAAGGAGTTTATTGACCGATTAAATGAAATTCAATAAAAGCAACTGCTTATTCAGTTTTTCCTTGTTTTTTAGTAGGGTTATGATAGAGTATAAAAAAAAGAGCCGGTTAAGGCTAAGCTGTGGTAAAAATTTGAGGGAGAAAATAGATGATTAAAGAAGTTTCAACGCCAAAACTAAAAGACCCGGTGTTCATTGCTGCCTGGCCTGGTATGGGAGAAGTGGCTTACCGTACAGCTCTTTTTTTAAAAGAAGTAATGGATTTTAAAATGTTTGCCAAGTTAGAAGCCTCAAAATTCTTTAAACCGGCGGCAGTAACGGTAGATAAAGGTGTTTTAGGGCTGCCAAGCCTGCCGGCAGGATTCTTTTATTATCTGAAAGGAAAAAATTCTCCGGATGTTATCCTGTTTCTTGGCGAAGCTCAACCGCCGCTAGAATATGCTGAAGATTTATCGAACGTTATAATAACTTTTGTGAAAAAATACAAAGCAAAGTTTATTTTTACTTTTGCGGCAAAACCGGAAGCTATTGACCATAAAGCTGAGCCTTTAGTTTGGATCGCGGCAACTCATGCCGATGTCTTAAAGCAATTTAAAAAGTTTAAGTTAAAATCTTTAAATGAAGGTCAGATAAGCGGGCTCAATGGAATTATTTTGGGCGCTGGCAAAAAGAAAAGATTAAAAGGGGTTTGCCTTTTAGGAGAGATACCGTTTTATACGGTTCAGATAGAGAATTGCAAGGCTTGTACAAGTATTTTACGGGTTGTCGGTGATTATTTAAGCTTAAATCTTAATCTTGAACCTTTAGTTGAACGGGCAAAATTTATAGAAGAAGAGATTGATAAGCTGATAAGCTATATTAAAGGTGAAATGCCGATGCCCGGTCCTAATCCTTTAAACGATGCCGACATTGAAAAAATAAAGAACGATTTAGCTGCCTACACGAAACTGCCTCAGTCCGCTCATGAAAAGATAGATAAGCTTTTTATAGAAGCTCAGCGGGATATTACCAAAGCTAATATTTTAAAGGAAGAACTCGACCATTGGAATGTTTATAAAGAGTATGAGGACAAGTTCCTTGATCTGTTTAAGAAGCGGGATCAAGGACATTAAGCTTATCCTAAAATAATAGTTTGAGATAAGTAGTCAGGTCTTTATTGATGAAGATTCCTTGGTTAGGCTAGTTTTGTTTTTATTAGGATAAGATATCGAAGTAAAGATTCTTATTGATTCCCATGCTTTTAGCAGTTGTGGCGGCAGCCTTTTCTGTCATCCGGTTTGAAACAAATCATTAAAATATTGGGATATTTACTTCGATATTTGTTTTAAACTATCGCTGATGATCTTAGCCGGTTTTATTAATTTTTAGTTGCGCAGTATTAAATTTCAAAATTTAAAGTTATATATGCATATGCGAAGGAGGGGATTTGAACCCCTACGATATTGCTACCGCTAGCCCCTCAAGCTAGTGCGTCTGCCAGTTCCGCCACCCTCGCAAAAGCTGATCGATAAGAGAATTATTTATACCACACAATAGTTGGGAAGGCAATATAAAATAGGCATACGAGAAGTTATTAAGTAATTGAGTAATTGAGTTATTTTTGAGATTGGGTGTAGGAGCAAATAAATTAGGATCCGGCTCGGGGAGTGCGCCGGTTAAAGATATATTTGCTGCCTTCAAATTTTTTCGCCAAAGTTTTTACTTCGGCGCCGCAGGAACTTATTTGAGCCGTGTGAGTGAAGTTTTCATCTTTGCTGGTAAGTATTCCGATTGATATTGAAGAAAACCCGTACTTATGGATTTGCCCGTCACGGCCTTTTGTCTGGAGGTATCCTTTTTTTCGATCTTCTTCTTCAAAGAATTTAGGGGAAACTATATCAAACGATGAAATTATTTTTTTTGCTATTTGTTCGGCCTTTTCCGGTATAGTTACTATAACAAAATCATCGCCGCCAATATGGCCGATAAAGTCATTGACTGTACCGTTTTGTTGCGCTGAAGAAATAAGAATTCGCGCGGTTTCTTTTATTACATCGTCACCTTTTTCAAAGCCATAGTAATCGTTTAAGGCTTTAAAGTTGTCGATATCAATATATAAAACGGCGTATGTTGAGTTATTGTGGATCCGATCATCAAGTTCTTTATTTATTGACACGTTGCCGGGTAACCTGGTTAAAGGGTTGGCGTCTAATTTTATGTTTGAGCGTTTTATAAGCATCCTTATCCTGGCAATAAGTTCCTGGGGGAGAAACGGTTTAACCATGTAATCATCGGCTCCGGCTTCAAGGCCGCGGACTTTATCTTCAACCTCACCTTTACCGGTGAGCATTAAAATTGGGATATGAAGAAATATCGGATCTTTTCTTAATATTTCACATATTTGTGGGCCTTGGAAGTCGGGCAAATTATAATCTAAAACCAGAAGGTCAGGCGAGGTTTTCTTTATTTTTGCTAAAGCCTCGTTTCCGCAGGCGGCAGTTATTACTTCAAATTCTCCGTCAAGGGTTACCTGCAGCAAGTCTAAAATGTCGGGGTCATCGTCGACGACTAATAAACGCAGCTTTAACATTCGTTACCTCGCTTTGAGTTTTTTTCTGGTTTTAAGGAAAAATAAAAACACGTTCCTTTATCCAATGCCGACTCAATCCAGATCTTTTCCCGGTGAGTATCAATTATTCTTTTAACCAGCGGCAGCCCAAGACCGGTACCTTTAACATTTTGATTTATCGGGTTGGTTACGCGGAAAAATTCTTCGAATACTCGTTCAATGTTTGCCTTTTCAATTCCGCACCCGTTGTCAGCGACGGACATTATAATTGAATTATCTTCTTCAGCAGCGCCTACAGTAATAATCCCTTCAACCGGAGTAAACTTGATTGCGTTGCTGATTAAATTAACTAAAACCCTTTCCATTAGTCCTTTGTCGGCAGAGACCATTAAAGATTCCGGCACGTCTATTTTTAAATTTATTTTTTTATCAAGAATTTGAGGCGATAAAAGGTCAGTGACATCATTTATTACTTTTCTTATATCACAAGGAGCCATTTTGACTTCCATTTTCCCTGATTCGATTCTTGATATATCAAGCAAGGTATTTACCATTTGCACAAGTTTGTCAACATTCTCGTCTATTTTACCTAACCTTTTTTTTGCTTCGGGAGGAAGTATACCGAATTTTTCTTCAACCAGCAAAGAAGAAAAACCTTTAACTGAAGTTAACGGGGTTCGAAGTTCGTGCGAAACGCTAGATATAAAATTAGATTTCATTTTACTTATGGTCTGGATTTCTCTTAAGCTTTTGACCAGATCATTGGTACGTTCTTTTACTTTCTTTTCCAGTTCATCTTTTGTGCGGTATAGTTCTTCAAAGGATTCGATGTTGTCGAGGCATTGGCCAAGGTACATGCAGACTATTGAGAATATTTCTTTTTCGGCGCGTTTTAACTCCGTAGGCACAATTAATTCTGAGACGACGATAATTGAACGTATATTGTCACGGCTTTTAACCGGAGCGATTAAAAAGTTCTTATGCTGTAAAGAAAGACTTAAATCCTTGCAAACTTCTGAATCAAGAGACAAAACCGGGGTTGTTTTTAGAGCGGCTTTTTTGGCTATCAAAAAATGTTTAAGTATCTCAATCTCATTTTGCGAGAAGTCGATATTAACTTCTACATCTAAATTCGCGAAATCCAGAATCAATCCTTTCTTGAAGCCCAAATCGTGCACAGTTTTTTTGTTAATTTGAAGTAAAAGTTGAGATTGGTCAAGAATGTGTAGCGAGGAGAGAATTAGGTTTTTCAGCAAAGTTAACTTGTTTAACTTATCTTCGACTTCTTCCTGATAAAGCTTAAGTTCCATATCGCTTTTAATGATCAGTTTAGCTTCATGGTCTAATTCCTGGACAGTTTGATTCAGCATTAGTATGTTTTTGTGTAAAATTGATATTTTTTGCAGTTTATTAAAGGCATAAAATGACAGAACAACGATTGCTATAAAAAGAAGTACGATGATTGTTAATGGTGAATCCAGGCCGGAAAAAGAATTTAAAGAATTTAGTCCCATAATGTCATCAATAGATTTGACCCTTCCCAATTAATAGTTTTTGTTTTTAGGTAGGGGGATAGGCAATAGTCAGCGTATAAACCGATAATCTTAAAATTATTTCCAAGTACGGATTTTATCATTTGAAGTTCTTCTTGAGCCTGAGTTTTTAATATTTTTTTTCTCGATAATGAGTTTACCATAAATATCAGGCCACTGTTATATTTTTTAAAAACCGACAATTCTTTTTTTATTGACCCAAACAGGGTATCGGGATCAAGAAGCATAATCTGGCCGAGCAGGTTTTTTCTAACTTCACCTAAACAAACCAAAGAGCCGTCTTCAAGGTAACCCAAAATGTTTACTATGCGGAATGTTCTTCCTTCTTTTATGCCAAAGGGGTATAATGTGAAAAGGTGGTTTTTTTTAAATGTTTCAAAACTTTCTTCAAGGTAATGTTTATAAATATTTATAGCTGGCTGGTTGTTTATTTCCATAATTATATTTCTTTCAGGCATAACACGGGTTATTTCGAATGGTTTGCCAAGGGGTAGAAAACCGGATAATTTAACATGATTAAATTTTAGGCCGCGGCCTAAAAAATTGACAGCGTTGTTAGTAGATGTGTTGCTGATCATTTGATAATTTTGTTCGCCAATTTTGTCGATATACCCTGCTCCAAAGAAGGGGAAAAAATTACCAAGCGATAGTTTTAAGGCTTGAATGTAATTTGAAGGTGTAAACTTTGGCGGTAAAAAAGAAAAAAGAACTCGGTTTTCTCCGGGAAAAGTGCGTAAAGAGTAGCGTAACGCGGATTCTAAAGTTTGAGATTTGTTATCGCTTAAAGGCATTTCCTTGAGATCAATCGTTTCATCATTTATGACGCAAGCTGAGATGCCTTTATCAAATATTTTGTCTTCAACGATTAAAAAGGGAGATTGTATCCCGATTATAGTTAGCGGTCGTAAAGTGAAATTAAGCGACTTTAAAACGTGGGAAAATTGGTAGCCAATGGTGGAAAAAACGAAAAGGTGCCGGATTGATTTCGGAAAAACAGATTTTATCTTGAGTGATACTTCCCGTATAGCATCATCTTCATCGCGGTCACTAAAAACTATTGTAAATTGATTGGCCACTGTGCATAACTCGTTATAAGGGAAAATATTATGCTGATTTGTCTTTAAATTACCATAAATTGGCCTAAAAAGCAATAGATTTCATATTCAAGGGGATTTAGATCAACTTTAAAAATAAGGTTTTTTCCATGGTTTAAGGGGTTTGTAAACGTTTTCTTGACAATTATATTTTAATATGTTATATACTAGTGTAATTTATAAATAATGAGCGTTTTTCAGCGGTTGAGCTTTATTGATACCCTGTTTGTAATTCTCTGGTTGGTAATCGTTTATATAGCTTTTCGCCGTGGGGTTATTGAAGAATACTTTCGAATAATCGGTATTCTTTTGGGTATGATTTTAGGGTTTCACTTTTATCCGCAGCTACGGGATATTATCGCTAAAAAGGCTATAATTTTAAGCAAAACTTACCTCGATATCGGTTCATACGTGATAATCGTTATTGGTTGTGCCGGAGCTTTTACGATGGCCGGGAAAATTGTCGCGATGTTTTTTAAAAGGCCGGTTTTGTCTTTAAAAGTTTTGCTTGTTTCTTTTTTCCTTGGTAGTTTAAGATTTTTTTTGCTTTCGTGCGTGATTGTTTTTGTTTTAAACGAGGTACCGGTTAACACAAAATATATTCAGGCAAGTGTAGTTTGTCGATTGCTCAAAAACAGTGCCATAAAGATATATAGTTTGTCGTTTAATGCTACGCGTGTTTTTTTCCCAAATGTTACCTTTAATGGAGAAATCATAAGGCATACCGTTTCCCAGAATCAGGAATCAAAAGAAAACATAAAAGATTGAACAGGGGTCGACTATGGAATTAAAAAACTTTTATCAGGAAATTATAAACAAGGGGATAGAAGCTGACGTCCGAACAAAAAAGGAAATCGAGGAGGTCTTGCAGGCCGGGAAAGAATCTTTTTCTAAACTAACAGAAGAAGAGAAAAAGTTTTTTGACAGAGATCAGCTGATTAACCCTTATTCCGATACCCGAATCTTAAACGGTAGCGGTTCAGACAAGGTTAGTTCAATAATCGTTGGGATTGATGTTGATGTCGCTGAACTTTTGCTTGTAGATCGGCTTAACCAAAAGGGCAATTCAATCGATATCGTAGTCTCTCATCATCCGGCCGGCCGCGCCTATGCTCAATTTTATGACGTTATGGATTTGCAGGTTGATATTTTTCGCAGCCAGGGGATTAATCTTAGCCTGGCGGAGAAATTATTGGAAACCAGACAGGCTGAAGTTTCCCGGCGAGTAAGTTCGGCGAATCATCAACGGCCAGTTGATGCCGCTAAGCTTTTAGGAATAAATTTTTTGTGTATGCATACACCTTGTGATAATTTAGCTTATAGGTTTATTATCGAGACAGTTATCAAAAAGAAACCCAAAACTCTGGCAGAGATAATGAATCATTTGATGGCAATCGATGAGTATCAAAACGCGGCTTTGAATAATAACCCTCCTAAGATTGTATCGGGTTCTCCGGCAAGCAGATGTTCGAATATTCATGTTGAGTTTACCGGAGGAACAGAAGGCCCGAAAGATATTTATGAGCGGTTAAGCCTTTGCGGTGTGGATACTATTATCTCGATGCATCAGTCGGAAGAACATTTTAAACTTTGTCTAGAACGTAATCTTAACGTTATTTTTGCTTCGCATATCGCTTCTGATAATTTAGGCGTAAACCTTATGCTTGATCACTTGGAAAGCCAGGGCAAATTTGTAATTCAAGAGTTTTCAGGATTCTGGCGGCATAATCGTAACAAATAAGGCATATGATTCCACAACAATTCATAGAAGAAGTCCAGTCGCGAACAGATATCGTTGAAATTATTTCCGGTTATATTCCTTTGAGGCGGTCAGGGCGTAATTTTAAAGCTACTTGTCCTTTTCATGGCGAAAAGACACCGTCCTTCATGGTTAGTCCGCAGAAACAAATTTATCACTGTTTTGGTTGTGGCGCCGGCGGTGGGGTTCTGCAGTTTATCATGAGTTATGAAAAGGTTTCTTTTGTCGAGGCGGTTGAAATGTTGGCTAACCGGGCAGGCCTTACTGTGCCTTCTCAGAATAGGAAAGCGGTAGAAATAAAAACTACTTTGTATGACCTTGTTGATTCCGCCGCTGATTTTTTTCACCAGAACTTAATGAATAATAAATCTTTTTTGCCGGTTTTGACATATCTGTCTAATCGAGGTATTGGAAAAGAAACAATAGCCCGCTTTAAAATTGGTTACGCCTTTGGGCAAAACAGCTTGCTGAGTCAAATGAGAACAAAAGGTTACAAATTGGAAACTTTAGAAAAAGCTTCTTTAGCCGTTGCCCGAGACGGCAGATTTAAAGACCTTTTTCAGTCTAGAATAACATTTCCTATTTTTGATGTGAGAGGCCGGGCAGTTGGTTTTGGCGCCAGGATTTGGCAAGCGGCAAGTAGCGCGCCGAAATATATCAATTCTTTAGAGAATCCTCTTTATAGTAAGCGGGAACATCTTTACGGCCTTAACTTGGCTAAAGAGGCTATTCTTAAAGAGGATTTTGTTATTGTGGTCGAAGGTTATCTTGATATGATAATTCCTTTCAGCCAGGGAATATGTAATGTTGTTTCCTCAAGCGGAACAGCTCTTACCGAAGAACAGATCCGTCTTATTCGCCGTTACACGAAAAATATTGTTTTAATTTTCGATTCCGATACCGCCGGCCAAAACGCGACTTTACGCGCTTTAGATCTTTTAATTGAAAAAGATTTAAATGTTAGCATTGTTGAACTTCCTGGCGGGCAAGATCCTGATTCGTTGATTCGCAAATTCGGTAAAGAAGCTTTTCTAAGTAAACTCAAAGAAGCGAAAGGATTTTTTGAATATAAAATAAGAAAACTTTTCACTAAATACGACTGTGATACCATTAACGGTAAAACAAAAATCGCTCAGGATATGCTGGTGACAATTGATAAAATAAAAAGTGAAGTTGAGAAATTTGAATATATTAAAAAATTAGCAGAGCGGCTCAAAGTTCGGGAAGAAATAATGATTGCTGAATATAAAAAGGTTTTTGCCCAAGGTAAAACAGAAAAAAACAGTTATTTTCCCTCGATAGTTGAAGTGAAACAGGAACTTTTGCCGATTACCGAAAAAATACTGCTTAAATTTTTGATCACCAATTCTAAGGCATTTGTGCTAATGAAAAAAAATCTTACAAGTGCAGATTTCATCCATCCGATTTCCAAAAAGGTTGTAGAATATTTTTTTAATCCCGGTTTTGCTGAAAAAAGTTTTTATTCTTCTAAGGGCATGGGGTTTATTGAAGATCCTTCTATTTCCAGTTTTGTGAGCTCGCTTATTATTGATGAGTCAATTCCTTCAAGTAATGAAAGTTTTAAAGAGAGTATCGCTCAGGTAAGAAAGCGAAGGGCTCAAATTCAAAAAGAACAATTAAAAATAAAAATAACCAAAGCAGAAAAAGAAGGGAATATCGAAAGATTAAAAGAACTTATTGGAGAATACGGTCAGATAAATAATGCTTGCGGTAAAACTTAAATAGGCTACTATTATTTAAATAGCATTGGGTAAAACCAGGAGACAAAATGGGAAAAAAGAAAATTCTTGAAAGAAGCATTGAACAATTAGTGGCTTTAGGCAAAAAGAAAGGATACCTTACTTATGACGAGATAAATCACTTTCTTTCAGAAGATATAATTAGTGCCGGAGATTTGGATTCTATCTTGGATCAGTTGGATAGCCAAAAGATAAGTGTACTTGAAACGAAAGAGGTTGAAGACTTCAACAAAGAAAAAGAAAAGAAGACGGTTGTCGAAACAACTATGCACATCGATGATCCGGTCAAAATGTATTTAAAGCAAATGGGCCAAATACCCCTGCTTACCCGGGAGGGTGAAGTTACCTTAGCAAAAAAAATAGAAGATAAAGAAGAATCTTTACGTGAAGAAGTCTTTTCTACGGTTTTATCTAAAGACGCGTTTATAGATATTTCTCAAAAAATAATGCAGGATGAACTTAATCCTGATGATTTTGTTAAGGGAGAGATAAAGGATAAAAATCAGGAAGTTGAGCGGATAAAAAAATTATATTCTAAATTAGTTAGAATCAAAAAAATTGACCGGCAAAAAGAAATCCTCAAAAGTTATAACTTTACGATAGGAATTATCGAACAAATTATTCTCAAGATAGAGGAGCTTTGTCATGAGATAGACAAGCTTCAGCGAAGATTTAATAAATTAGACAAATTACGTAAAAGCAAAGTGAGAGAAACCGAAAAGCGCTCTTTAAAGCGTCAAATAAACAAAAGTGCCAAGCTTTTAGGGTTTGCCGAAGAAGAAGTTAAAATAAAGTTAAAAGGTATTCTTGATCGGCAGATTTTTTATAATCAGGCAAAAAAAACATTGGTAGAAGCTAATTTAAGGCTGGTCGTTAGTATCGCTAAAAAATATGTCAATCGTGGTCTTTCTTTTCTTGACCTTATTCAGGAAGGGAACATCGGCTTGATAAAAGCAGTTGAGAAGTTCGAATATAAAAGAGGATATAAATTTTCCACTTATGCTACCTGGTGGATACGTCAGGCGATTACTAGAGCTATTGCTGACCAAGCGAGAACAATTAGAATACCGGTGCATATGACCGAAACGATAAATAAAATTATACGTATTTCCAGATTGTTTATTCAGGAAAAAGGACGAGAACCCACCCCGGATGAACTGGCTAAGGAGCTGCGGCTTCCGATATCTAAAGTTAAGGATATTCTTAAGGTATCGCAACAACCAATTTCTATACATACTCCGATTGGCGATGACGGCGATACTTATTTCGGTGATTTCCTCGAAGATAAAAAAGCGGTTTCTCCCGCTAATGCTACAGTGTTTTCGATGTTAAAAGAAGAACTCGAGCAGGCCATGGATAGTTTAACTGACAGAGAAAGGCGAATCCTTAATTTGCGTTTTGGTTTAGAAGATGGCGCGCCTAGAACGCTAGAAGAAGTTGGAACAATTTTTAAAGTAACGCGTGAGAGAATCCGGCAAATTGAGGCCAAAGCTCTTAAAAAATTGCGTCACCCCAGTCGTTCCCGTCGGCTGCAGGCCTTTCTAGAGCTTACTCTTTTCAGGTCAAAATATAAGATGTCTTAACTTTGGCTGAGAGCAGTTATCCGGCTAGGATTACTTTTCTTGAAAACTGTTTAATCCCGCCTGAGTTATCGTGGACTAAAGCGAAAGACGCTGGTTGATAAAGCCTCTCTTTAGCTATGTTCTACGCTCTATATTTTAATTGCATTAATGGTTTTTTCATTTATAATTAAGTTCTATGGACAGAGAAAATATTGTTGATTATATTTCTAAATTAGCGCGAATAAATGTTTCGAATGAAGAGAAAAAACCTTTAGAAAGTCAGCTCAGCAGGATTTTAGAATATGTGAATAAACTGAAAGAAGCTGACGTTACATCGGTAGAACCATTACGAAATCTGCATACTAACAATAATGTTTATCGTCAGGATACAGTGATCTATCCTTTTCAGCAGGAAAACATTTTAAATAACGCTCCTTTGAAAGAAGACGGGTATTTTAAAACCCCAAAAGTCATCTGAATATATATTTTCCTTATAACTGAACTGATAAAATGAAAGATAACTTTTCTCTATTTGGCTATGAAATCGCCGAAAAAATAAAAACCGCTGAGGTTACAAAGTCTGAAGTTTTTTCTTGGTTTAAACAGCGAGTTGAAAAGCTTGATAAACCGCTGAATAGTTTCGTAAGTCTTTTTGATTCGGCGGATATTTCAGAGCAAAAATCCCTGTTTTCCGGCTTGCCGATTGCTATAAAAGATAATATTTGTATCAAAGGTAAAAAGATTACCTGCGCTTCAAAAATTCTTTCAAATCATATCGCGGCCTATGACGCGACAGTTATTTCTCGGCTTAAGACTGCCGGATTAGCTATTATTGGTACTACTAATATGGATGAGTTCGCTTTCGGTTCATCTACTGAAAATTCCTGTTACGGATTGACAAAAAATCCTTGGAATATTAATTGTGTCGCTGGAGGTTCTTCCGGAGGCTCAACGGCAGCGGTTGCGGCTCGGCTGGTTCCTTTTGCTTTAGGCTCTGATACCGGAGGATCGATTCGCCAGCCGGCATCGTTTTGCGGGGTAGTTGGTTTTAAGCCGACTTATGGCCGGGTTTCCCGCTTTGGATTGGTCGCTTTTGGATCGAGCCTTGATCAAATTGGGCCAATTACCACTAACTTTATTGATAGCGCCAACCTTCTTAATATTATTTGCGGATTTGACCCTTTTGACTCAACATCGGTTAAAACTATAGATGAAGATTTCACCGATTCCTTAATTGAGGACTGTAAAAACATAAAGATAGGTGTACCTAAAGAATATTTTCAAGAAGGCCTTTCGCCAGTTTGCCGGGAAGCGATAAGTGCGGTTATTGAGACTTTTAAAGCGAAAGGCGCGATTATCGTTGATATAAGTTTGCCCTATACGTCTTATGCTGTGGCTACATATTATATCGTCGCTTCTTCTGAAGCGAGTTCCAATTTGCAAAGATTTGACGGCGTAAAATATGGTGCGCGTTGTGAAGCATCGACCGTTGAAGATATGTATTCTTTAACTCGAGGTAACAACTTCGGCAGTGAAGCAAAAAGAAGAATTTTTTTGGGTACCTACAGTCTGTCCAGCGGATATTATGACGCCTATTATGTTAGAGCTTTAAAAGTTCGTAGACTTATCAAAAATGATTTTGATAAAGCTTTTAGAGAAGTTGATGTTATCTTAACGCCTACGGCTCCGAGTACGGCTTTCAGAGTCGGCGAGAAAATCTCTGACCCGTTAAGTATGTATCTGTCTGATGTTTATACTATTTCCGCTAATTTGGCCGGTTTACCGGCGGTATCTTTTCCCTGCGGTTTTGATAAAGATAATCTTCCTATTGGCGCGCAATTAATTGGTAAAGAATTTGATGAAAAAAGTCTAATACGTTTAGGATATAGTTATCAGCAAAATACCGATTTTCATAAAAAAATTCCTAAATTATTTGGGGCAAAAGTTTAAAATGAGTGATTTTGAAACTGTAATCGGCCTTGAAGTTCATGTTCAATTGAAAACGGATTCAAAAATATTTTGTTCCTGTTCAACTGCTTTTGAGAATCCGCCCAATTCCAATATTTGTCCGATATGCTGCGGTTATCCCGGGGTTTTGCCGGTCTTTAATAAGAAGGCTCTAGAATTAGCGGTTCGGGTTAGCTTGGCTTTAGATTGTGCTATAAATGAATATATCTATTTTGAGCGAAAAAATTATTTTTATCCCGATTTACCGAAAAACTATCAAATTTCTCAATACAAACAGCCGCTGGCAGAAAACGGATTTATTGAACTTATTAATGGTTCTAAAATAGGAGTTGAACGCGTTCATCTTGAAGAAGATGCTGGAAAATTGATTCATGCTGCTACAGCTTCTTTGGTTGATTATAATCGTACCGGGATACCGCTGTTAGAAATAGTCAGCCGCCCGGATATCAGATCGGCTTTAGAAGCAGTTGAGTATTTAACTTCCTTGAAGCAGATCTTGCAGTATATTGGCGCTTCAGATTGCGATATGGAAAAAGGTTCTTTACGTTGTGACGCTAATATTTCTTTACGGGAGAAAGGCGATAAGAATCTTGGAACGAAAGTAGAAATAAAAAACATGAATTCGTTTAAAGGGATAAGAGACGCTTTGCTGTTTGAGGAGAAACGGCAGAAAAAAAGTATTCTTGAAGGGAAAAAAATATTACAGGAAACAAGATTGTGGGATGTTGATAACTCAAAAACTATTGTGATGCGCTCTAAAGAAGAGGCCCATGATTATCGATATTTTCCTGAACCTGATCTTTTAGATTTTGCTGTAACTGAAGATCTTATTAATCTTGAAAGATCGGGTTTGCCCGAACTGCCAAAAGATAAAAAGGAAAGATTTATCAAACAGTATTGTCTTGCTGATGGAGATATAAAGGTTTTATTGTCTGCGCTTTGGCTGGCTGATTTTTTTGAAGAAGCTGTGGCTAATTTTAATCAGCCCAAACAGATTTTTAATTGGTTAACCGGCCCTTTTTTAGAACAGGTTAATGGTTTAGATGGCGGTTTCAAGACGGTTGGCCTTTGTCCGGCGAAATTCGCGAAAATAGTTGAGTATTTTTGCAGTGATAAACTTAATAATTTAGCGGCAAAAAAAGTATTAGCTAAAGCTATCGTTTCTAACAGAGATATCGATGAAATTATAGCTGAGGAAGGTTTGGCCCAAATGTCTGATTCCGATGATTTAACTGAATTCATACACCTTGTGATAGAAGAGTTTCCCAAGCCGGTTGAGGAGTACATTTTGGGTAAAGAAACGACGATACAGTTTTTAGTCGGCCAGGTAATGAAAAGAACAAAAGGAAAAGCTAACCCTAAAATTGTTAAAAGTCTTTTAATTGATGCTTTGAGCAAATTGAAATAAATTGTTAGCGAATTATGTTATCATATAGAATAAATAAATGGAGGAGGAAGGTATGAAAAAACGTATCATTGTTTTTATTGTTGTTTTAACTGTTACGATGGGTTCTTATTGGGCGGGATTTTCCGCTAATAAAGACCGGGACGATTTTTTAAAAGAACTTGATATCTTTGCTGAAGGACTTGCCGTAATTGAAAAAAAATATGTCGAAGATAAAAAACCCCAAGATTTGATCTATGGGGCTATGCGCGGAGTGATGAGTTCGCTAGATGCTTATAGCCAATTTATGACACCGGAAGATTACAAGGAGCTTTTAGTCGAGACTGGAGGAAAATTCGGTGGGTTAGGAATCGAAATAACGATCAAAGAAGGTCTGTTAACTATCGTTTCTCCGATAGAAGATACACCGGCCTGGAACGCCGGGTTAGAAGCGGCCGATGTTATTGTGAAAATCGAAGGAGAATTAACCAAAGACATAACCCTTCAAGAAGCGGTTAAGAAGTTGCGCGGTGATCCGGGGACGGAAGTTACGATTACAGTGTTGCGAAATGCCGACCGGAAGCTTGAAGATGTAACTATTGTCCGGGGTATAATAAAAATAAAAGATATTAAACGGCCGATGATTTTAGATGAAGGTATCGGTTATGTCAGAATCGCTGAGTTTAGAGAGAGTACCGATAAGGATTTAGCTGTTGCTTTGGAAAAACTTAAAAATCAAGGATTACGGGGGCTGGTTGTTGATGTTCGTTATAATCCCGGCGGTCTGCTTGATTCAGCGGTAAAAGTGTCTAGTTTGTTTTTGAAGGATAACGAAGTAATTGTATCTATCGATTCCAAAAACGAAGAGAAAAAAGTTTATCGGTCGATACCTCTAAACGGTAAAATTGTCGATGTTCCGATCGTTGTGCTGATCAATCAGGGAAGCGCTTCAGCTAGTGAAATTCTCGCCGCGGCTTTACGAGACAACAATAAAGCAATCCTTCTCGGTCAAACAACTTTCGGTAAAGGGTCGGTTCAGACTATTATTCCTTTATCTGACGGATCAGCATTAAGGCTGACAACTTCTAAGTATTATACGCCCAAAGAAATCAGCATTCATGAAAAAGGAATCAAACCGGATATAGTGGTTGAGCCCAGAGATCTCAGCGAGGTAAAAGAAGACCTTTTTAAGAAAATTGAAAAAGAGGAAAAAGCGGCAAAATTAGAAAAAGGTAAAGAACAAGTTGACGGCGAAAATCAAGAAGAAGATGAATTTGATTATCGAAAAGATTATCAAATAGTTCGTGCTGTTGATTTGATTAAGGGGCTTCTTGTTCTTGAAAAAAACAAATAGGTTGTTGCCGATTAAAAAGAGATATGTATACTTTAGGGATTGAAACATCTTGTGATGAGACTTCCTGCGCTATCTTAAAAAAAAGAAAGGTTCTTTCTAATTCGACTATTTCATCTTTGAAGGAGCATGTTCCTTTTGGCGGAGTTATTCCTGAAATAGCAACCAGAGCGCATTTGAAAAACATCGATAAGGTTGTTACTTTCGCTTTGGCTGAATCGGGCGTTCCCTTGTCAAAAGTCGGTTTAATCGCTGCGACAAACGAGCCCGGCCTTATTGGCGCTTTGCTTGTTGGTTTAAACTTTGCTAAAGGATTATCCTTATCTTTGTCAAAACCTTTTATCGCGGTTAATCATTTGCAGGCTCATTTGTTTGCTCCGTTTTTAAATGATTTTAAAGCGATTCCTTTTCCTTTCTTGGGAGTGGTGGTTTCCGGCGGTCATACTCAAATTTATCGGGTAAACAGCTTTTCGGACCTGAAGATTATTGGGACTACACGCGATGATGCTTGCGGTGAAGTTTATGATAAAATAGCCCGCAACTTAAATTTGGGATATCCCGGCGGGCCGGTTATTGATAGATTGTTTGATGAATCTTTATCGGAAAGTTATGCTTTTAAGTGTGGCCGAATTGGACTTGACTTAAGTTTTAGCGGTATAAAAACCGCTGTGGTTTATAAGAAAATGGAGCTTCAAAAACAAGGTTTTATATCAAAAAGAACGAAGATAAAATTAATTTCTTC
This sequence comes from Candidatus Omnitrophota bacterium, assembly GCA_028711575.1. GTDB lineage: Bacteria > Omnitrophota > Gorgyraeia > Duberdicusellales > 4484-171 > JAQTSA01. Next base: position 22,009 of record JAQTSA010000003.1, read on the forward strand.
TTTTCAGCGATCGGCGATAGGCGCTCTGGTTGATGCGGTTGAGGAGTCAACAGAAAGAACCGGAATAAAAACATTAGTTTTTGGTGGGGGAGTTGTTGCTAATAGCTATTTAAGGAAGCAGTTAAAGGTTCGGTTTCAAAATTTGAAAATTATATTGCCGGATCTTGAGTATGCCGGCGATAATGCGGCAATGGTTGCAGGATTGGGGTTTTATTTGTATAATGAAGGCAGTTAAATTAATTGTTTAAGGAATCTAAGGGAGAAGTTATGATAGAAATTAAAGAGATGATGCTTAGGCTGACGTTAGCTTTTGTTTTAGGGGGAATAATTGGGTTAGAACGCGAGAAAAAAGGCGGTTGGGCCGGGTTACGAACTCATATTTTGGTCTGCCTCGGCTCCTGTCTTATAATGGTTGTTTCGGTCCATATTTTTGATGTTTACCGTACTCTAGCTCCGATCGATCCCGGGCGTATCGCTGCCGGGGTGGTTACCGGCATAGGTTTTTTAGGCGCTGGTACAATAATCCGTAGTCGGGAAGGTGTTAAAGGCCTAACAACGGCGGCAAGCATTTGGATGAGTTCAGCCATTGGCCTTTCGGTTGGTTCGGGATTTATTGCCGCCGCAGTTTTTTCGACATTTTTAACTTATCTTTGTTTGTCTTTTTTAAAAAGAGCAGAAAATATCAATAAGCATAAAAAGTAAATAGTTCGCCAAGTTAAAAAAATCAGGAATTAGTAAATTGAGGATATTTATTCGGCACTTGGTTCGATGGCCTTTTTAACTTGTAGTATAAGGAGGTATAAAAGAATGGCAAGACGAAAACCAGAAGAAGAAAAGATTCTTGATGTTAACGCGGCAATGCAGGGTAGTTTGGTTTTTTCCGATCCGGTTAACTTGCGGATCAACGGTAAATTTGAAGGTACGTTAACAACTAAAGGTAATTTGATTGTCGGTGCTAGCGCTCAGGTAGTGGCTGATATTATCGGCGAGAGTATTGTTATTTCGGGAAAGGTTAAAGGAAAGGTTAAGGCCTCAAAAATGGTAGCCCTTACTTTGAGTTCCAATGTCATTGGGGATATTGAAACCCCCAAAGTTTCTATTGAATCAGGTGCTGTATTTAACGGAAAATTAAAAATGCCTCAAGGTAAGATGACTTTGGGTGAGCTTTCAGATTATCTTTCTGTAGAAGAAAGAAAAATTGAAGAGTGGGTGAACAATGGTCGTATTCCGGCGGAAAAAATGGGCGACGCTTTTGTCTTTGACCGGCAGGAAGTTGAAGTTTGGATAAGCCAGAATACCTAAGGCCGATGTAGTTAACTTTAAAAGGAGAGATTAAGTGCCTAGACCATTTTCAAAGCGAGCTATTGTTTTTCGAGAGAAGTTCCTTACAACCAGGGATGTTTCCAATTTGTTAGGGCTTTCGGAACAGGAAATTATAGATTTAGCAAAAACCGGCTTAATTCCTCACACCAAGATTGGCGGTGAATTCTTAAGGTTTAAACGCAGTAATATTCTTAAAATTCGTCAAGATATAAAAAAGCAATATAATGTCCCGCACCGAAAAGTTTATCATTTAGAAAGATTCAAAGAGTTTTTCTATTTCAATGACTTTTATATTATTTCGACTTTGATAATAATAATTTTACTTTGGATCATTTTTAAAGATTATTCGCTGACTTAGTTATTGCTTTAAGCGATTTTTTTAAAAAATCTGGTCAGTTTATCTTTAATAAATTTCGGTAGATTTTTTTTTGCTCAATGATATAATCAAACTCCTAAAAAATTATATTTTGGCGGCGTAGCTCAGGCTGGTAGAGCAAACGGCTCATACCCGTTGCGTCGGTGGTTCAAGTCCACTCGCCGCCATGTCTTTTTTAATTAAACCGAATAAAAACAGATTCGCGCCTTCGGCGCTGTTCGCGAATGATCACAGAAGCCGCGCCTTTGGCTCGGCAGCAGATGATCACAGATATGTGTTATTTAGGAAATAGCCTTTTGGAGAAGAGAAGAGTCAAACGATGGTCAGAAAGTGATTGAGTGATTGAGTAAACGGTGATTAAGTGAAGAAGAAATAGAAATTGATAGAAACTTATAGAGATTAATAGAAATGTGTTGTCTTTAAAAATAGCGCTGATTATTGCGCAATTGAATTTCAACCAATTTCTACAAATTTCAATCTATTTCAAATTCAACCGGTTGACGCTCGCCTGGCGAGCATGCAACTTAATCGATATTCTAAAACAATCCCACTTTACTTCTTGAATCTCTTGCTGTACACTGAAAAGCATATGTTTACTACCTTTAATCCTCATTCTTTTGCTCCATTAGCGGTGGCAATTGTCTTTTTCTTTGTTCCGCTTATCCCGTATCTTAAAAAACAAAAATCTTCACTGACTTTAAGCTTTCTTTTTTTTGGCCATTTATCTTTTGTCTGGCAGTTTTCTTATTTTATTGCTTATAACCTAAAAGAAGAAGCTTTGATAATGTTTTGGTTCAAGATGTCTTATTTAGGGGTTTTACTTATTCCTTCGGCAACCTATCATTTTATAGTTTCGATTCTTAACCTTAACCGAAAAAAAATGGTGGCTTTTTTTTACTGCATTTTTTTTCTAATATGGCTTTTACTTTTTAAAAGTAACCATGTAATTGAAGGAATACGTTTTTTTCCTTGGGGGCCGCGCCCGGTATTGGGTATAGTTTTTGGCTGGTTTCTTTTAGCTTGGGTTATTCCGGCGATTCTCGCCTTGAGCTATCTTTATCGTGAATATAAAAGCAACAAATCTCCTTACCAGCGCAAACGGGTAAAATATCTTTTGTTTAGCTTGCCGATAGCTTATTTCTCGATTATAGATTTTCTGCCGAATTATGGGGTAAACATTTATCCTTTAGGGTTTGTTCCTTTACTGATTTTTGGATTGTTAACGACTTACGCGATTTTTCGATACCGCTTATTGAATTTTGAGATGATAATTAAAAAAGGTACGCTTATGGCTTTAGGTGTGGTTATTGCCGTAAGCTCAATATATGTAGCTACTTTTTATTTTCAACCTTATTTATCTTTAGTTAGCCAGAAGAACTGGATATATTTTCCAATAACAATTTCTTTTATTGGGGGAATTGGTCTATACCGGTTTATAAATTTTGTCCGATTTATTCAGGAAGATGAGCTCTCAAAAAGATTTGCTTATCGGCCGATTTTAAAACAGGAAGGTGAACGGATATCTTCAGCTAAGAATTCTCAGGAACTTATTACTTATCTTGTTCGCGATTTAAGCTGTTGGGTCAGGCTTGATTATGTCGCGATTCTTCTTCTGGATTGGCAGAAAAAAGGGTATGTTTTAGAAAAAAAAGTTAACAGGTCCGGCCGGCTTTCCCGCTTACCTTTAAGGCTTAATATTGATAAAGAGAATCCTTTGGTAGTCGAACTGTTACGCAGCCGAAAACCGCTAGTTAGGGAGGAGATTGAATACTCGTTACGCGGGAGAACTCAAATTTCAGAAAGTGACATTTTTTTATCTAATCTTTTAGTTGAGATGCGGCTGTTAGGCTCGGAAATAGCTATTCCAAGTTTTTGTGAAGGAAAGCTCTTAGCAATAATAATTATTGGCCACAAAATTAACAGAAACGATATTGTAACTTACCAGGATTTAGAGATTCTTGTTTCTTTATCTCACAATATCGGCCGGGCTTTGTACGGCTTTATGCTCAAAGAAGAAAAAGTCCGTCTTATCGTGGCCGCGCAAAATACTCTTATCAGTGCTATTGAAGCAAAAGATGGATATACCCGGGGCCATACTGATCGAGTGGCCAAATACGCAACGCTTATGGGGGAAAAGATTCAGCGTCAGTTGAGGAGTTTTCCCTATGGGGTATATAATCTGAAATGGAGCGCTCAGCTTCATGATGTTGGCAAAATTGCTATTCCTGATGAGATTCTTCTTAAGCCCGGCGCTCTTACCTCTCAAGAGTGGGATAAAGTTAAAGCTCATCCTTTAGAGGGAATAAAGATCGTTAATTCGGTTAAAGAATGGCTGGGCGAAGACATTTGTGCCGGGATAATGCATCATCATGAAAATTATGACGGTTCAGGATATCCCTTTGGCCAAAAAGGTGAAGAAATTCATATATTTGCCAGGATTATTAGGGTTGCTGATGCGTATGACGCGATGACGACTGATCGTCCTTATAGGAAAGCTTTGATCCCTTCCCAGGCTTGTGAAGAGCTTGTTCGTTACAAAGGAATTCAGTTTGATCCTTTTGTTGTCGAGGTCTTTGAAGAGTTATATAATAATGGAGAGATTTAAGATTTAATATCTAAGCTTTCGGCTTTAAGGTTTTAAATTTATTTGTTGCCGGTTATAAAGGCTGGGCTGAATTGATAATAATTTTGATTTATAAAGGAGAAAGATGACTTGGTTTGGCTGGGCGTTGCTTACGGCTTTTGTTTGGGGCGTTGTTCCGATATTTGAAAAAATCGGACTAAAAAATGTTGAACCTTTTGCCGCTTTGTTTTATCGTTGTCTAGGAGTCTTGTTGGGTGTTTTAGTCTTGTTGTCTTTTCGAGTCACGTCTCAACAATTAAAAGCTGTGAGTTTCCGTTCAATAATGTTTTTAGTATCTGCCGGATTTTTGGCAAGTTTTGTCGCTCAAGTATTTTTTTATCAGGGACTAAAAATCGCCGATGTTTCAAAAATTGTTCCGATTGCCGGAAGTTTTCCTTTGTTCGCGTTTGTTTTTGGCGTTTGTTTTCTTGGGGAAACTTTGACTATAGCTAAAGTTATCGGAGCTTTGATGATTGTTGGCGGAATTTGGGTTATAAAAGCCGGATAGACCAGGAAAAGTTATTGGCTGTTCAATTTTAACGGATATGTATATAATAGAATAAGATGAAAACCTGAGGCAAGTTTATGGATTTATTTGAAGCATTGATTAAGCGGCATAGCTATCGGCAAGGGTTTAAAAACCAATCTGTACCAAGTAGCGATTTGGAAAAAATTGTTCAGGCCGGGATTATGGCTCCTTCCGGGAAAAACGCTCAGACCACAGAGTTCATTATAGTCGACGATACTCGGTTGGTTTCGAAAATCGGCCAGATGCATTCCCAAGATATGTTTCGCCAGGCTAAGGCTTTTATCTGTTGTCTTATTGATAAAAATCCTCTTAAAATTTACGAGGGCCATTCTTTCGCCGTTGAGGATTGTTCGGCGGCAGTAGAGAATATGTTGCTTGCGATTACAGCTTTAGGATACGCTTCAGTTTGGGTTGACGGGTGGCTTCGTCTTGAGTCAAGAGCCGAAACGATTTCTAATTTGCTATCGGTCCCAAAGGGTAAAGTAATAAGGGTAATACTTCCGATAGGTGTGCCAATAGCTGTTCTCTGCCAGAAAGAAAAAAAATCGTTTGATCAAAGGGCATGGTTTAATAGTTATCGGCGGAAAGACAAGGTGTAATATTATGAAACGGCAATTTATAGCTTTAATGATTTTGTTATTGGTTGGTTCTAATTCTTTTGGAGAAACAATTGTTTTAAATTCCGGCAAAACTGTTGAAGGTAAAATAGTTCAAGATAATCCCGAAGAAATTAAGTTTGATGTCGACGGAATCCTTATTACTTATTATAAGGATGACATTGCCAGTATCGACGGTATTGCCATGAACAAGGAAGAAGATTCTTCTCAAGAGAAAGATCCTTTTAAGATCGATGTTGATAAGATAATTTCTGAAGGACATCGCCCGGGTGAAAATATTTTTGCTAAGCGCGGCCCTAAAACTGAACGCTATATGGATTTAATTGAAATCGGTAAAGCTTACGCTCAAAATGGAGAATATTTTAAAGCGCGTGATTATTTTAAACGGGCGATAGGTGTTGGTCCTTATCATTCCGCCGGATATATTGGGCTGGGTACAGCTTACCTTGTTTTAGGCCGTTACGGAGACGCAGAACGGGCATTCCAAATCGCTAAACAATTGAGCCAGCAAGAGGGTGACAAGAAGAAGATCGAAGATTTAGACGAGCTGCTTTTTCAATTAGGTACTATCAAAACTGATGGAGCTGAGCTTCATCCTAAAGCGAAAAAAAGGACTTTTTTCTTGAAGCGGCTGCTTGTTGTTTTAATCTGTGTTCTTTTGGGGTCTTTAGCGGTTCTTTTTAGGAAAAAGAAATATCCGGTATCTAAAATAGAAACGTAAAATTATGGTTGTCAGACGGTTTAATAAATCCATTTTATTTTTTATTGTTTTATTTATTTTCCCTTTAGTTGGTTCAACTGAGCCGCGGGTAGAAAAGGATTATTATCCTAAAGGAAACATAAGATTCATTATTCCTTATAACGGTGATAAAAAGGAAGGTCTCTGCCGATGGTATTATGAGAATGGAAATATCAAGCAAGAGACTCCCTACAAAAATGGTTTGCGCGATGGTATTGACCAGTGGTATCATTCCAACGGAAAGAATCATAAGCAGATTCAATATTCCCAAGGGGTTCTTCACGGGTTTTATAGAGTATACTACAATGATGGATCTTTACAGGAAGAAACTCTTTATGCGCAAGGGAAGAAGCATGGAGATTATAGCAAGTATTCCCGCAAAGGGGACCTTCTGTTAAAAATAAGATATAAAAATGATCTTAAAGAAGTTTCTCTTCTTTTCGATAATAATGGCAAACCTTCTTATCGGATAATATATCGCCGGGGGAAATTCTGGCGTCAGGAGAGGCTGAAAGCCACTGGCAGTATGTTTGACGCTTTAACCGGGAAAAAATAATCGAAGAGGGTAATCTGGTGAAAAAGGTTTTAAGTCTTGTTGTTTTCTTTTCGGTTTTATTTTTTTATCAACTAACCTTTGGCTCGGTTATTGTTCTTAAAACCGGAGAAACCTTAGAAGGAAAAATAGTTGAAAGGTCAAAAGATTATATCGTCGTCAATTATTTAGGTGTACCTTTAACGTATTATTTTGAGGAGATAGCTGTTATTGATGGGAAAAAAATCAAGACATCTGTCCCGACAAGAGAAGCAGAGATTATTGAAGAAAAAAATAAAGTAAAAAAGGGCCGTTCATTACCTTCAAAAACAGCGAATCGAACGCTTGATTCCCAAGATGATAATCTCCGGAATTTTCCTTCTCAGCAAGAATTAACTGAAGTTTTGGTGCCTTTTTATCTTTTAAAAGGTGTCGATTATATCTATCAGGGTAACTTGGACAAAGCTGAGGCTCTTTTTCGTCAAGCTTCGATGCTTGATAAGAAAAACAGTTTCTATAAGCGAGCTTTAAAAATTATTGATGACGCTAAAAATAATGTTATTCCCAAAGAATCAGTTCCGCTGCTTTTTGAGTCTGAAAATCATCTTTTCAAACGAGAAGCGAAAGAATCTCTTTTGGTTTTAGCTCGGGCGCTGAAACTTACGGGAAAGTATGATATAAGTTATTACGGCCTCGGGGTAACTTACATGCTGCTTAATGATTTTCGACGAAGTGTTACTTATTTTCAGGAGGCAGTAGCATTGAACCCTGAGTTCGCGGAAGCGCATTTTAATTTAGGTTATTCTTTGGCAATGCTCTATGATTTTAACAAATCTATCGAATCTTTTTGGCGCGGGTTACAGCTTGACCCTGAGAATGCTATCGGTTGGTGCGGGCTTGGCACATCATTAAGTTATCTTGAGCATTATAAACAAGCTGTAATCTGTTTCAATAAAGGTCTTGAGTTTGATCCCGAGTATCCAAATGGTTATTTCGGCCTTGCGGTCTTGTATTCTAAGGCTGGTGAGATAGTCCGGGCTAAAGCTAATTTTGAAAAAGCAAGCGCTCTATTTAAGCAACAAGGGAATAAAGAAGGGGTAAAACAGGTAAACATATATTTAAAAAAAATTAAAAAATAGAAATGTTAGTTTTGAAAAATATTATTAAATGATTTTAAAACAATGAAAAAATTAAAAATATCGCGATTAATTAAACTTGGTTTTCTTATTTTTCTTATTTTTTCTTTTAGGCTATTGGCCTTTTCTTCTGATTTTGATGAACTTGGTTTAGGCGGCCGCTCTTCTGATGGCCGGTTTTTAGTCTATGCTTCAGATTATGGTTTGGCAAAAAAAATCAGCAGCCGAGTCCGGGATATTTATAATAAAGTGATATCTGATATTGGTTATTCCGGCGCCTTTAAGGGTAAATATCAAATATTTGTTTGGGATTCTAAATCAGGGTTTATGAATTTCTTAAGGCCGCGTTCTTTTGGGGTAAACGCAGAAAATGTTGCCGCTGTCGCTATTGCTAAGTATAGCAATGGGGTCGCCACGATTGCCGGCTACTCAAGCGACAGGTTCTTTAACAGCGATCTTCCCCATGAATTAACTCACCTGATCCTCAATGATATTTTTGGGTCGGCGCAGCTAATACCGCTTTGGCTGAATGAAGGCCTTGCCACTTATGAAGGAGACGGGCCTTTGGGTAATGAACAACGTTTGTTTTTACGAGAAGCTCTATCAAATCAAACCCATATACCTCTAGCTGAATTATTTTCTTTAAGGCAGTATCCTTTGTCGGGATACAAAATTAAACTTTTTTATTTGCAGTCGCAGTCTTTAGTCGATTATCTTTTGAGAACTAAACCTAAACAGGACAGCTTCGATTCTTTTCTCCGATGGTACGTGGTTAAAGGAAACTCTTTTCCTAAAGCTTATCTTTATTCTTATGGCGCTCAGGGTGGGCTAAAAAAACTTGAAGAGTCTTGGATAAACTATATAATGAACAATTGAGGAGGATTCTTTATGGAAATAGAGGTAGCGCGTCCCAGTCAAGATGAAATTAAAGATTTAGGAATTTTATCTTGGCCGATATGGCAAAAAGAGAAAAGCCGCTTTGAATGGTTTTATGCTGAAACCGAAATTTGTTATTTTCTTGAAGGCCGGGTGCTGGTTGAATTTGAAGACGGTAAAACGGTGTCTGTCGGCAAAGGAGATTTAGTTACTTTTCCTAAAGATTTAAGTTGTATTTGGCACATAGAATCCGACGTAAAAAAACATTATAACTTCAAGGAATAGGCTCAGATTTCTGCTCATTTTCTTTGTTCAATTTATCTTTCTAAAAAAGGGTATGCTTTAACCTCATTTTTGTCATTCTTGTATTTTCTCTGCCGAATTGTTTCTTTTATATAATCTAACCTTTTTTGAGGGTGAGGGTGACTGGAGAAAAAAGCCATAAATTTTGGGGTTTTTGTTTTTTTTGTTAAAAGGTTCATAAATTCAAGCGAACCGTTTACGTTGCCGTTTACGCGATTTAGGAGGGTTAAGGCGAAGATGTCAGCATTTTTTTCCTGACTTTGAGAAAATTTCATTTCTAAATTAGAAATCGAGTTTTGCATAAACCCGCTCGCCGGGTTTTTTTCTCCTAAAAGAACGGTAGATATAGCAAAAAAAACTAAGCTTCGGCCAAAAGCTTTTAGATGGTCGTTATGATAAAAGTGTCCCAGCTCGTGAGCCAAAACGAAAGAAATTTCATTTTCCGAAGATATTTCTTTAAGTAATTCGCTGAATATTATTATTCTGTTTCCTGGTATAGCCAGGGCGTTTACGTGCGAGTCTTCTACTATTTGGACAGTGTAAATATCGTCTCTGTCTTGTAAACCCTTAGCCAGGTTGTCTAAAATGGCTTGGAGATAACCTTCTTCTTTGGTGCGGGTTTTTTCTTTATATAATTTTGCGAAAACTTTTGATAAGCTGTTTTCCAGTTTATCCGGCATTTTGGCGACAATAACGTCTACGGCAAATCCCAGGCTTATATAAACAACAGAAACAATTAACAACAAAGCCGCTAATAGCGATAATAGTTCTTTTAAGGCTGATTTTTTTGAGATGTTATCGTTTGCTTCAATCAGCTTAGGTTTGTAATCCATACAATATTATTTTATTAGCAAAAGAGCCAATAAGCCGATTAGAATAATGACGCCAACAATAAGGCTGAGAGTGTCAATCGATAAAGATTTAGCGGTAACTTCCTTTTTATGACGTGCTGATTCATTTTGAGACAGAATTTCTTGCTGTTTGACTAAATTATTTTCTTTGGCGTAAGCCGGAGGATTCTTAAAGGTTATAGCTGTTCCATAAGCTAAGGCTTCACTACAGCGAATGCTGTTTTTATCATAAAGACTGCCAATATTGGACATTTCAATTCGGGCATTAATGATTATATGAGCGTTCGGGGCTGATTCTTTCATTCTGAGCAGAGCTTCGCGCCTTGACCGGTCAAGAATAGTTTCAAAGGAAGAAACTTCGCCGCCGAAGATATTGATAAACCAGGCCAAAAAACTTTTGAAATAATCAATTGAGATTACAACACTTCCTTTTACAAATTCAGCATTTTTTATTTCTTCGGTTTCGGTTATGTTTTTTGAAGTAATTATCGGCAGGTTAAGTGAGTTTCTTTCTCTCTTTTTTAAAGAAAGGTAATGACCTTTTTCTATAACTTTTGTGCCTACGAAATAAGCTGTAATCAAGGTTATAACCGAAACGATTAGATTTATAAATTCGCTCATAGTCTGGCTTTAGTTATTTAGAACAGCCGGTTACTCTACTTTCACGGCTGTGCCATAAACGTATAACTCGGCGGCGCCAGCGGTGATAGCAGAAGTAGCAAACCGTAAATTTATTATAGCGTTTGCGCCTAGCTGTTGCGCTTGTTGTTTCATTCTTTCGATTGATTGATTACGGGACTCTTCAAGCAATTGGGTGTAGCCGTGGAGTTCGCCGCCGACGATGTTTTTTAATCCGGCAAGGATATCTGTGCCGACATGTTTTGCTCTTACAGTTGAGCCGGTAACTAGCCCGTAATGTTCAATGATTTTTTTCCCAGGCACAGAGTCGATGTTTGTAAGAATCATAGAATTACCTCCTTGAGTTCTTCGGCCGATAAGACTCTTATTCCGACTTTAGCAGCCCAATCTTTAAGCCCGTTATCGGCAGTTGCCAGAGCGGCCTTTAACTCTTTTGCGAGAAGAAGCAAGTCAAAATCTTCCTTGCTGTCAAGGACGCCTTCTCTCAAAGCTACCCGGAACTCTTCTCTCAGGCGCTTTATTATGTCAGTTTCTTTTTCTCGGTCCTGGGCGTCAGAGTGTAAGGCTTTACGGCAGTATTTTTCGCTTATTCGTAAGCCCTTATTAATGCGATTACGCATTTCTTCGATAAATTCGTACATAAATAAGGCCGGAACTTTTTCTTCATAGGACGATGGCGGCTTTTGAGTAAGGCTGACGGTTTGATCTACCGCAATCGGACCGTCAATGAACTTCATAAGTTCTTCAAATATTGAAGGCGGCATAAAACAGTCTAATGACTTATGGTCTTTTATTAATCCAAGAAAATTGGTAAAAGCATCTTTTGGGGTTTTCCCAAAAAAATGTCGAGCATCAGGGTTAACGAAAATACTTGTATCAAGAACGACTTTTGTCTTGTTCATTTAAACATTGTAAGTCACAATTCTCCTAAAAGCAATAACAGTTTAGGTTTTCATTCAGCCGTTGGAGGTTGGATAAAGCAGTAAAAGTTTAATATTATATAAAAAGTTTCAATTCGCGTTTTTTAGGTTATAATAACTATGTAAATATATCGTCTATCTACCAAATTATATTGACACGACTTTGACTGTACGCTAAAATAAATAAAAAAGGGGGGAGTAATGAAAAGATTAATATTAACAAGTCTTACATTTTGTTTTTTTATTGTTGGTTGTGACGGTTTAGTTCCTGAGGATAAAAGCACAAGCTCGGTGAAAGTCCAGAAAGATATTAAGGGTGACCTTTTAGCGCAAGTTGGCGACTGGAAAATAGGAACCCGTGATTTTACTGATAAATTAGATGTTCTAATCAAACTTTATCCTGATTCTAAGCTGAACGAGTCTGACGCTAAAAAAGAAATTTTAAAAGTTATTGTTGATACTGAGGTTTTAGCAAGTGAGGCTAACGCTCGTGGGCTGGGTAAAGATCAGGAGGTCTTAGAAGCGGTACGTTACTTTAAACAAAACCTTTTAGCACAGAAAATTCTTGAAAATATCGCTCAAGGGATAAATATCAGCGATTTGGAAGTTAAGAATTTTTATGACGCGAACAAATTAAGTTTCACTCAGCCGGAAGAAAGAAAAATAAGAGAAATAGTTGTGCCAACTGAAACCGAAGCTAAGGATATACTTGTTCGAATTTACCAGGGCGATGATTTTGCCTCTTTAGCAAGAAGTTATTCGACATCTGATACGCGGGCTCAAGGCGGCGATTTAGGGTGGCTGAAAGTTGATTTAGAAACAAAGTTTCGGGATTTTTGGAAGGAAGCATTTTTACGGGATAAAGGTTCGGTTTCCGGTTATTTCCGTGATCCAAAAGGGCTTTATTACATTCTTAAAATTGAGGATATAAAGGGCGGTGAGGCTAAACCGCTGGTTGAAGTAAGAGAGGATATTCGAAATTATTTAACAGAACAGGAATTACTGAAGAAAAAAGAAGAAATCATCAACGAACGTAAACCGAAATTAAAGGCGTACACTCTTAACGATAATCTCCTTGAATAGGAAAAGGGGGCTTGATGGACAAACGAATCATAAACATTATAATAGGTATAGTTTGTGCGGCCGGCGCTATTTTGCTAATTCATGGCCATATAATGAAGCAGGAAGGCCGAATTCAGCAGTTGATTGAAGAAGGCAAAGCTGTACGGGTTGTTGTCGCTCGCTACGATATCTCAAGAGAAACGACGATTACCGAAGAAATGGTAACTACCAAGGTTGTGAACCGAAACGCTTTACAGCCGGGAGATTTAACAGCAATGGAGTCAGTTATCGGTAAGTTCGCGGAAGTTGATATTTTAAGCGGTCAGCATATCAATGGTAACATGATTCGGGCTTTTGGCTCTTTTGATTTTTTGTCTCAAGCAGTTAAAAAGGGGTTAAGAGCTATAACTATTCCGGTGGATAAATTGTCGGCCGTTGAAGGCCTCTTAAAACCTCAGGACAAAATTGATATTGTCGGTACATTCAATATTCCTACGGAAACCGGAGAAATCGCTCCGGTGGTACTGACGATATTCCAAAGTGTTGAAGTTCTCGCGACAAACACCAATATTTCAAGGTACAAAACATCAAAAGCGATTCAATCAGTTACCTTGGCTCTTGAACCGGAAGATGTTCGGACCCTTACTTTTGTTATGGAAATGGGTAGAATTAAACTGGTTTTAAGGGGTGAAGCTGATGTTGCTCAGGAAATAGGCTATACAGCTGTTACTTGGGATATCCTTATGCGTAAATTAGGCATGTATCAGGAACAGCCGGAAATTACGGAAAGCCCAACTATATCGGTTTATCGCGGCTCGGATATGGAGCAGGCGCCTGTGATGCAATAATAAAGGAGGTGCGTCATAAAGAAATTATCTTTTCTTATTAGCATATTTTTGTCTTTTTCATTTCTTTTTCCGCCTGCCTATTGCAGAGATCCTTTATCGTTTGAAGAAGAGTCTCAAGAGGATGTTACCCTGGTCATCGGAGAAGTCAGTGTCTTTTCGGTGTATTCTCCGGAACGGGTGTCGATCCGAAACCCGGAAATCGCCGATATCACCAATGTTGCTGAAAACGAAGTAGTTATCGTTGCTAAAGCTGCCGGCGACACCGCGCTGACAATTTGGGATAGGGAAGGTGAAAAGATCTTTTACATAACAGTATATTCTCAGGATTTCAGCCGAGTAAAAAAACGAATGGAAAAACTGCTGCATAGCGATTTAAAAATCCCTGGCATCTACGTTAAAATTAACCCAACCAACGGCCGGTTGATGGTTATGGGTGAAGCGACCAAACAAAATAAAGAGCATATTGAGAGTTTGCTTGCTCCTTTTGAAGGAGACGAGTCAGATCCTGATAAGCCGGATTTTGTTGATAACCTTGTCACAGAAAAAAAAGAATTTAAAGTTGTCGAGATTGAAGCTAGAATCCTGGAAATTAATAAGACCGACCTTGATAATTTAGGCGTTGAATGGCAGCAATATCTTCAAATTCGTCAAGAACCTTATGGCGCTCCGTCAAGCGGTACCGGTTCAGTTGAGACCACGTTAAGTCTTATTCGTCCTTGGACCGCGGTTTGGGGCATGGGGCAATGGTCTCGAGACGCGATTCACGCTAAACTTAATATGCTGATTAGCCGGGGTAGTGGTAAAGAACTGTCTCGTCCAAAATTGATGTGTTTAACCGGGGAAGAAGCCAAACTGGTTGTTGGCGGAGAAATGCCTTATTTGAGCGGTGCGACCTCCGGTGCCGCCGGAACGTCTATCAACGTTGAATATAAGGAGTACGGCATAGTTTTTAATGTCAAACCTACTGTTCTTTCGGACGGAAACATTTTTATGAATCTTAAAACCGAGGTCAGCGAGTTAGACTGGACTAACGCTTTAACTCTTACCGGAAACACCGGCGCAAGCCTGCCGGCTTTTACCACTCGTCAGGCCGAAACGGTGTTAAACATGCAGGATGGCGACACGGTATTTATTGCCGGATTGATCAAAAGCGACGTTTCTAACACTATTAAAAAGTTTCCTGCCTTAGCAAATGTTCCGGTTTTAGGCAGTTTGTTTCGTTCAAAAGACTTTCAGAATCGGCAAACTGAACTTGTGATTTCTCTTACGCCGCGGGTCATTGATGTTGAGCCAAAAATTAAAATTCCTGAAATCCAGGATGTCCCTGCCGGCCGTTACCGGGCAAACCTTGAAAATTATCACGACATGATACCTGAAGATTTGCAGGGTTATGTCATGGGCGTACAACGTAAGATCTTAAATAATGTCGCTTATCCGGTACGATTGCTCAATACCGGTTGGGAAGGCATTGTCGTTATGAACATAAAAATAGACCATATCGGACAGTTGGTCGCTAATAAGGTTGTTAAATCTTCCGGCTATAATATTTTTGATGAAGACGCGATAAGTATGGTCAGCGGACTGCAGTTTGATCCTTTTCCTCCGCACGTTGACATTGAGGAACTTGAGATAGAAGTTCCTATCGTGTATCGTGAAAAAAGATAGCTGAAAAGTTATTCAGGCTGGGTTAAGAATTTTTCTTAATACTTTCCTTTGTAATGTTTCTTGGTAAAACTTTATGAATTCAAAAGTAATTTCTGTCTTTAGTACGAAAGGAGGAGTAGGTAAGACTCTTGTTTCGTTAAATTTGGCAGTTAAAATCGCTTCTGAAGGCAAGAAAGTTTTTCTTCTTGACCTTGATTTTGCCGCCCCTCAAGTTACTTCTAAACTGTTAGGTATTAAAAGTAAATATTGTTTAGCTAATCTTGTTGAGTCCCTTCCGGAATTTAAAAACGGCAAACGCGACCTTGATAATTATATCGTTACCTATAAGGGTAATTTAGCTTTTCTTCCCTCAATATTTAAAATGTCTCAACGGGGAATCGTCACACCTGAGGTCGTTAAAGGTTTTATCAGCTACTTATGGGATCACTACGATTACGTAGTTATTGATGCCGGAAGCAGCATGACTGATAACTTGATATCAACCTTTGAATGCAGCAACTTAATTTTGCTTATTTTAACGCCCGACATTTTGGCGGTTTACCAAACTCAATGGCTTCTTGATACCTTACGCAGTATAGGGTTTCCTCTGGTTATGATAAAAATTGTTTTAAACCGGGCTGAAAGTAAAGGCTCTATCAGCTGGCAGGAAATAAAATCAATTCTTCCGTCAGAGACTATCGCGACCATTCCTTCCGAAGGCAAAATCGTTGGTCTTGCCATAAATCGCGGGATACCGGTTGTTCTTGACGCGCCTTATTCCAAGTTCGCCGCGGCAATAACGAAATTAGCCAAGACGCTTTACGAACGTAAAGATATGTACATTGACCATAAACAGCTTTCTGATATCCGCCTTAAAAAAGAGGAAGTTATGGGCGAAGATATCTTTTGGCAGAAAGTCGGCCTTATGGAAAAATCAGAAGAGATTCCTCTAAAAGAAGAAGAAGACCGAATAGTTAATTTTAAAAAACGTGTTCATAAAAAGCTTATTGAAGATTTAGACTTAAAACGAATACCGATTGAGACTTATATCAGTTCAGACAAAATGGATGTGTTGCGTCATAAAGCTGAAGGAATGGTCTCAGACATTATCAGTAAAGAGGCCGGCGGTTTTATCTCTTCAACCGAAGTCCGCCGGAAAATTACAAAAGATATCATTGAAGAAGCTTTAGGGCTTGGTCCTTTAGAGGATTTGTTGCGGGACGAGACGGTAACTGAAATCATGGTCAACAACAAAGATCAAGTATACATTGAGCGGCAAGGTAAGCTGGTCTTGACCAGCAAGACTTTTACCAGTAACGACCAGGTCCGTATCGTTATCGAACGGATACTTGCTCCTTTAGGAAGAAGGATTGATGAGTCGGTTCCTTACGTTGACGCTCGTCTCCCTGACGGTTCACGGGTTAACGGTATAATTAAACCGTTGTCTTTAACCGGCCCGACATTGACCATTAGAAAATTTGCTAAACAGCGATACCGAATGCATGATTTGCTGGAAACTTTTGGCAGTTTGACCGAAGATATGGCCAAATTTCTTGAAGCGGCGGTTAAGGCCAGGAAAAACATCCTTATTTCCGGCGGTACCGGTTCCGGTAAAACTACTTTTTTAAACATAGTATCTTCCTATATTCCTGAAGATGAACGGATCGTCTCAATTGAAGATTCGGCTGAACTTAAGCTTGATCAAGGCCATTGGATCCGGCTTGAATCCCGTCCGCCGAACATTGAAGGGCGAGGCGAGATTCCGATTCGTGACCTTTTCAGAAACACGCTTCGTATGCGTCCGGACAGGATAATTGTTGGAGAAGTCCGCGGTTTAGAAGTATTAGACATGCTTCAGGCGATGAACACCGGTCATGACGGCAGTATGTCAACGATTCACGCTAACTCCAGCCAAGACGTTCTTATTCGTCTTGACAGTATGATTCTTATGAGCGGTATAGATTTGCCGATCCGGGCGATTAGGGAAATGGTCTCTTCCGCTTTAGACATTATTGTTCAAACCGCTCGCCTTTCTGATGGTAGCCGCAAGGTTATTCAAATATCGGAACTTGTGGGAATGCTTGACGACACTCATATCAATATGCAGGAACTCTTTTTGTTTCGTCAAACCGGTCTTGATAAAGATAAAATGGTTACTGGCTACTTTACGCCGGTTGGAAACATTCCTACTTTTTACGATGAGATACGGGCGCGCGGCATTGATTTATCGCGTGAAGTCTTTGTACCAAAGGATTAGTTATGGCTGAAGGAATGCAAAAATTAAGAAAGCTTTTAGGTGACGAAAAAATTACCGAAATAATGGTAAACGGCCCAAACGCTACTTTTCTTGAAGTTCAAGGTCATAAATATAAGATCGATACTCTTTTTACTGATGAAGACATGCAGGAAATAATCGATGAAGTTTTTAATAAAGTCGGCAAACCGATTTCATACTATAACCCGAGCGGTGACGTTTGTTTAGAAGACGGCTCACGCCTTAACTTGATTACTTACCCTTTAGCCCGTTGCGGAACGACTCTGACCATTAGAAAATTTGACCGTCAGCTTCATAGCATTGATGACCTTATCGAAAAAGGTACTTTGAGCCGGAAAATGGCCGACTTTTTAATCGCTTGTATCAAAGGGCAGGTCAACATTCTTTTTTCCGGCGCGACCGGTTCGGGAAAAACAACAACTATGGAAATGCTTTCTTACCATATACCGGAACAGGAACGTATTGTTACCATTGAAGATACTGCTGAGCTTATTCTTCACCAGGAAAACCTTGTTCCGATGGAAACCCGATCGCCTGACGAGCACGGTAAAGGCGAGGTTACTTTACGGGACTTGATTCGTAACTCATTGCGTATGCGCCCGGACAGAATTATTGTTGGTGAGGTCAGAGGCCCGGAAGCTTTAGACATGATTCAAGCTATGTCAACCGGCCACCGGGGAACTTTAGCGGTTATTCATGGCAACTCTCCACAGGAAATAACCAGCCGGCTTGAAACTTTAATTCTTTCTTCCGGCATAAAGCTTCCGGTACATGAGATAAGAAGAATGATTGGAAACACTTTGAACATTATTGTTCAGCAGGAACGTATGGCTGACGGGGTGCGCCGGATAACTCAGATCTCTGAAGCGCGTGGAGTTGAACGGGAAGAAGTCGCTTTACAGGACATTTATGTTTTTCGTAGAGAAGGGAAAACTGCCGACGGGCGAATCAAGGGTAGTTTTCAGACAGTTATGCGTATGTATCCCCGCTTTTTTGCTGAGTTCCAGCGTTTAGGAATTTTAGACGAAAAAATCTTTTCTGACCACTAAAAACACCAAAGACACCTTTCTATAACTTTAAAGCGGCGGTTGGCCGCAATGGTTGTAAGAAATAATAAGTCATGCCTAAAATTACGTCAGACACCAAACAACTTATTTTTCGTTTAGCAAAAAAAAATTATCTTGGCGTTCGTGAGATTTCGCTTTTGTTAGAGCAAAAATACGGAAAAAAAGTCTCGAAAAGCTCAGTTCAGCTGATTTTAAAGCCTAAACGATCCCGGCTTAAGATTAAAAAAGGCCCAAAACCGGCCCGCCTGCGTTACAGCAAATCGGCGTTAGATCAGGCCGGCCTTTTTATTCTTTTGGCAATGGATTATAAAGTTGATTTAATAGCTTATTTTTCCCGCGGCTTTAGCGGGTATTTTCCGAAAATCAGCGTTAGATCCATAGAAAAGATAATTAGTTTTTTAAGTTTATCGGCATATTGCGGCCGGGCAATAGAAACCTCTAAAAAAAACAAAACATTTTTGAAGTTGTCAGGCCAGTATTCTTTTCCTTCAAAAAAAGTTCAATCCTTTTTGGCGGGGATAACCAGTCATATCCCAACGGTCGATATTAAAGATATAAAACAGCGGTTACAAACAGTTACGACCGTTAAACTGTACTTTAAAAACAACCTGGTCAGTTTTTTGGACGCTAAACTTACCTGCTTTTGGGACGGCCCCTGTGAAAACCCGAAATTCTTTGAGACCTATCTTTACAGCGAAAAAATCGTTAAACAGCGTATCACAGAAAAGCATATAATCATAGGGTATACTGAAGGGCAAAATTATTTGTCGGTTCGATTAACAAACTTTTTGTCCGGCCTGCGGTCCGGGCTAAAAAGAGTCGACCTTTTATTTTTAAACGGAAAAACCAAAGAAATTAAAGGAAACTTTGGGCCTAACCCTTCGTTTTTAATCGGTTATTTTCCCAGAAACTTTTCAAAATCAATTCAGTTTTTAGAAAAACCGCCTCGGTTTAAAAAACTTACCGTTTTTGACCGAGACTTTTATTACACGCCGGTTTTAACCCGGTTTATTAGAGAAAAAAGTTCAGAGGGAAATATCTTAAACAGCGTGTTAATAAAAACCAAACAACGTCAACTGCCGGTTTTGGGGATATTGACTGACCGAAGGAATTACGTGGACCATCTTACAAAACAATATTTTTTTGTCTGGCCTTACCTTGACGAGACTTTTCTTAAACAACAAAATGTTTTGAGCCAAAAAAAGAGTGTATCAAAGGTAACGATTGACGAAATAATTAATAAGTTACCGGACTTTTTTTCGTTTAAGGAATTATCTGATTTCAGCAAGTTAACTGACATATTATCATTCCTTTTAAAAAAAGAATTTTCTTTTCTAGAGTGCCGTAACCGTTGCGGCGGACTCGTCAAAGAAAAGGATGTTTTAAGGTTAACCATTCCTTCGATACCAAAAGAAACGAAATATCATTTTAATAACAGTTGTCTTTATATAGAAGGTAAGCGAGTTGTTATGGTTTAATAGTGATTAAGTGATTGAGTAATTAAGTTATTAAGGGGACGCAAGAGCGCAAGTTGGAGTACGTCAAACGTTCACTACGTTCACGTCAAACTGGCTCGTCTACGACGAAGCCGTCAAACCGGCACTACGTGCCGTCAAACCGGCACTACGTGCCGTCAAACAATCGCTTTAGAAATAATTAGAAATAAATTGAAATTTATAGAAATGGATAGAAATTCGTTGTTTGGGCCTCAGGATTGCCTATTCAATGCTCGCTACGCTTGCGTCAAACACGCGAAGTACGTATGTCAAACTGCTCAGCCTCACGGCGCTGTTCACGGATGATCACAAAGTCCCGCTACCGCGGGAAGCAGATGATCACTGATTATACTTTTTCTTTGGTATAAACACCTGTTTGAACTCAAATACGATCATATATCAATCTTTTAATTCTTTCCCTATCAAGGCTATTTCCTGT
>JAQTSA010000075.1 GCA_028711575.1 Candidatus Omnitrophota bacterium
AAAAAAATTAATTATAATCCTTTCCTATTAGTAATAAATTTGAGGATTTGTTAATGACATTATTAAGCCTTATTACTCAAAAACGCGATTATGACTATCCTGGAATTTCAATTGATTTTGGTTTATTTAATGTTAAGGTTTAGGGAATGATATTTGGGAAAAATCTTATTAAAGGCCTTTATTTAAAGGTTTTAATCCAAAATCGCGGCGGCTGAAACATTGATTTTTAGCCTAAATTTCTTAATAAAGGGCTTTACAATGAGATTCTCTGGTTGTATAATTGTGAATCTTTGTGTGAAATATAGGGATAAACTCCAATAAAAGCGCGGATTAGGGTACGGTAATGTCTAAAAAATTAAAATTGGGATTGCCAAAGGGAAGTTTACAGGAAAAAACAATAGAAGTCTTTAAGATGGCAGGGTTTAACATATATGTCAGCTCGCGGTCTTATTTTCCTTCGGTAGATGATAATGAGATCGAAATAACTTTGCTTAGAGCCCAGGAGATGTCTCGTTACGTTGAAGAAGGGGTTTTGGATTGCGGGATTACCGGAGAAGATTGGGTTTTAGAAAATGGTTCAAACGTTTTAAGGTTAGCTGAACTTTTATATGCTAAACAGACTTTAAATCCTGTACGCTGGGTTGTTGCTGTAAGAGATGACTCGAAGATAAAAACAATCGAGGATTTAGAAGGTAAACGTGTGGCGACAGAGCTTGTGGGCTATACTAAAAAATATTTCAAAAAAAAGAAGATTAATATTGATGTAGAATTCAGTTGGGGCGCGACGGAGTTTAAGGTTAAAAGCGGACTCGTGGACGCGATAGTGGATATAACTGAAACTGGGTCAAGTCTTCGGGCTAATAATTTAAAAATTATTGATACAATCTGTCAGTCGACGACAAAATTTATATCTAATAAGGATTCCTATAAGGATAACTGGAAAAAGAGAAAGATGGAATACCTGTTGATACTTCTTAAGGGCGCTTTAGAAGCGCGCGGCAAAGTCGGTTTGAAACTGAATTGCCATAACAAAAATATAGATAAAATACTGGAACTATTGCCTTCTTTGAAACAGCCTACTATATCAACTTTGACACTTAAAGATTGGGTGGCTTGTGAGGTTATTTTAGCTGAGAGTGATGTCCGGCGTTTGGTACCGCTTTTGAAAGAAAATGGTGCTCAAGGTATCATTGAGTATCCGTTAAATAAAGTAATTTACTAATAAGGGTTTCAATAAGGAGATTGTATGCCTTGCGGAAGAAAAAAGAAATTGAAAAAAGTTAAACGGCATTGGTTTAAAAAACGAAGAAAACAGCAGAGACATAAATCAAAATAATCTTCAATGAGGATTATTACACTATTTATTATTTATTGTTTGATCTTAGGGTCATCTTTTGCTGACAGCAAACGGTCTATTCAAGGGCTATACTCATCGTACTTAAAAGGCCTTTTTCAGGCAGAAAGCGGTTTATATGATGAGTCATTAGCTTATTTGGAAGAGGCAAGGAAACGTAACTCTGAATCTTCCCATATTCGTTTAAAGATTGCGTCGATTTTAATCCGTCAAGGTGAAATTAAAAAAGCCGAAAAAGAACTCCTCATAGCCAAGGATATCGATCCTCAGGGGATAGACGCTTCCTTGGCATTAATCTTTTTATATTCTTATACTCAGCGGGATGAGGACTTAGAGATTGAGTATGAAGATTTCCTGAAACGATCATACCAAAACAAGCCGGAGGATTTACGGGTTAGCGAATATTTAGCCCAGTTTTATTTCTACAAGGATCGCATTCCTGAATCCTTAGAAATATATAAGAAAATAGTTAGTGATAACCCGGATTATGTGGACGCTATTTTCTGGTTAGGCTATTTATATGAGGAAGTAGGTAAAGTCTCGGAAGCTGTTTCAATTTGGGAAAAAGGTTTGGCGGTTGAACCTGATAACGCTCCGATTTTAAATTCTTTGGGTTATACCTACGCCGAACAAGGCCAAAATCTTGATACGGCAGAAGAAATGATCAAAAAAGCTCTGGCAAAAGAACCGGATAACGGCGCTTATCTTGATAGTTTAGGTTGGTTGTATTTTCAGAAAAAGAATTATAAACAGGCTGAAGATTACTTGAAACGTGCCGCTTTCGCCTTAAAGGATCCGATAGTTTATGAACATCTGGGAGATTTGTACGCTGCTTTGAATAAACGAGAGGAAGCGATTCAATATTATAATGAGGGCCTAAAGTATTTTCCTGACAATTTAACCTTGCAAGAAAAAGTGAAAAAATATGAGCAGCAATAAAATTTTATATTTAGAAAAACAAGCCCAAACAATTCGTCAACGAATCATTTCAATGTTAGCAAAAGCAAAGAGTGGTCATCCCGGAGGGTCTTTGTCGTCTACGGATATTATGGCTTGTCTTTTTTTTGAAGTTATGAATCATTCTCCCGAAAAAAAAGATTCTCCCGATAGGGATCGATTCCATTTATCCAAGGGACATTGTTGTCCGGCACTTTACGCGGCTCTTTCTTTGGCCGGGTATTTTCCGGAAGAAGAGTTAGGCAAGCTACGTAAGCTGGGGGCACTTTTACAGGGTCATCCTGACCGAAGGACGCCGGGGGTTGAGGTCGCGAGCGGTTCTCTTGGTCAAGGGTTATCTGTCGCTTCCGGTATGGCAATCGCCGGAAAAATTGATAAACTAGATTATCGGGTCTATTGCATCATGGGAGACGGAGAGATTCAGGAGGGCAACATCTGGGAAGCGGCAATGAGTGCCGCGCATTTTAAGCTTGATAATCTCTGTGCGATTTTAGATTACAACCGTTTTCAAATTGACGGACGAACTGAAGATATTATGAACTTAGAGCCGCTTTTAAATAAGTGGGAAGCTTTCGGCTGGCATGTTATCCAATGTGACGGGCACAATATCGGCGAATTGTTAGAATCCTTTGAGGAAGCTAAAACTGTTAAGCAGAAACCTTGCATAATTATTGCCCATACCGTAAAAGGTAAAGGTGTTTCTTTTATGGAACATGTGGTAGATTTTCATGGCCGGGCTCCGTCACTTGACGAGGAAATCGTCGCTTTAAAAGAGCTAAAAAATATCAGCGAAAAATAGAAGGAATTCAAAATGCAGCAACTAAAAGACGAAAAATTTTATGCCAGAGATGTTTATGGTAAAACCCTCGTTGAGTTAGGGAAAATCGACCCCAATTTGGTGGTTCTTGACGCTGATCTTTCCGGGTCGACCAGGACTTCTTTTTTTGCCAGGGAGTTCCCCGAACGATTTATAAATTTTGGAGTAGCCGAACAGAATATGATGGCTCATGCCGCGGGTCTTGCTAGTTGCGGTAAAATTGTTTTTGTTTCAACTTTTGCGATGTTTGCTTCGGCTCGGGCTTTGGATCAAGTTAGAAATACCATTATTTACAATAAATTTAACGTTAAGATAGTCGCGACGCACGGAGGAATTACTGTCGGTGAAGATGGAGCGAGCCATCAGGCCTTGGAAGATATTAATTTCTTTCGAGCGATACCATATATCACGATAATAAATCCTTCTGACGCCTGGGAAGCAAGAGACGCGATCATTGCCGCCCATAAAACTCCCGGTCCATTTTACATCCGATTGGGACGTTCTAAAATCGCGACCATTCCCAATAAACCTGAATTTAAAATTGGTAAAGGTTTTATTATTGAAGAAGGTAACGATTTAGCCATTATCGCTAATGGAATTATGGTTAATGAAGCCTTGGCAGCCCGAAAACTATTAAAAGATCAGGGTGTATCGGCCGCGGTTGTTAATATGCCAACGGTTAAACCAATCGATTCGGAGTTAATAGTTGATTTAGCTAAAAAATACCGTAGACTCCTGGTTTGCGAAGAACATCAAATCACCGGCGGGCTGTACTCTGCTGTTTGCGAGGTTACTTCCTTGCGTTTTCCGGTGTTGGTTCATCCGGTTGGTGTCGATAACAAATTCGGTCAGTCAGGAAGTCCGGAGGAGTTAGTAAAATTTTATGGCCTCTCATCTAGTTCTATCGCCGAAAAAGCGCAACAATTACTTCGGCAGAAAAATTAGAGTATTAAGTCCCGCTAAATTAAATCTCTACCTTAATATCCTTAAAAAGTATGGAGATGAAAACCCCTGTTATAAGGGTTTTCATGAAATAGAAAGTATTGTCGAAAGAGTAACTCTTTTTGATGATATTGCGATTGAGATAATTGACCAGCCGTTAATCGAATTGAAATCGCCTGATTTAGATCTACCCCAGGAAAATAATTTGTGTTTTCAAGCCGCCTTATTGTTTCAAGAAAAAATAAAAGAAAGAAACATCGGTTTTTTAATCAATCTTAAAAAGAATATTCCGGCAGGCGCCGGTTTAGGCGGTGGTTCGTCAAACGCGGCGACGACACTTTTGGCTTTGAACTCTCTTTTGGATTATCCTTTAGATTTCTCGGTTCTTTCGGCGATAGCTGCCTCTTTAGGCAGTGATATAAATTTTTTTCTTGAAAATACTGCATATGCGCTTATGACTGGAAGAGGAGAAAAGGTCTATTCCTTAAAGGGCAGAAGTTTTGCCCATCACATAGTTTGGCCCGGTGCGCATCTGTCTACGGCTTTGGTGTATAATAATCTGAGAGTAAAATTGACAAAATATTTCTCTAATGTTAAGATATTAAAGTACGCGATTCTTAAGGGTGATGAGGCTGTTCTTAGGCAGTCATTGTTTAATGTTTTGGAAAAAAGTGCTCTTGAGTTGAGCAGGGAGTTATTGGATATAAAGACTTTTTTGGAAAAGAAAAATATTTTTTCCAAAGTTACCGGAAGCGGCAGCGCGATTTACACCCTTGGTTTTGATTGTTCTTTGAAGCGTTTAAAAAAAATGTTGCCAAAAACCTGTTCGGTTTTTTCTGTTAGAACCTTTTAGCTTTAAGCTTAGAACCGAATCCATTCCTCTGTAATTGATCTATTCTGCGCGAAAAAATGTTTTCATAACAACAGAGGCAAGATAAATTTTGCTGTTAAGAAGTTCCTTAGTTGGGAAGAAGCCAGCGCTTTAACTGTTTTTAAATTGGCAGTTATAGCCAGCTGCGCGGTAATAGTAGAATTTATAGTTGCGAAGTTTGGGGTAAAAGGAGGTAGGTTCTATGGACATTACGGAAGTCAGAGTATC
The DNA here is from genome assembly GCA_028711575.1 of Candidatus Omnitrophota bacterium. GTDB lineage: Bacteria > Omnitrophota > Gorgyraeia > Duberdicusellales > 4484-171 > JAQTSA01. The sequence continues at coordinate 5,170 of JAQTSA010000075.1, forward strand.
TCTCACTGAGCGGGAAGGTAAGCGCCTTAAGGCTTATGCTACTATTACGTTTGATAATTCTTTTGTTGTTCGTAACATTAAAATCGTTGAAGGTAACAGCGGTTTGTTTGTCGCAATGCCGGCACGTAAGCTGAAACAATTTTGTACTCGTTGCGGTAAAAAAGTCGATGTTGGCAGTCATTATTGTAACCATTGCGGTGTACAGTTAGCGGCTCCGAAAGAACCAAATACAAATATCCGGCAAGCTACACACCAGGATTTAGCTCATCCGATCAATCAGGAATTTCGTGATTTTTTACAGAGCAAAGTTTTGGATGCTTATTATAGCGAGAAGGAGAATCCCACTCGCGAGAATCATGCGTCTTTAGAGATAACCGGAGAGTAATATCCGGATAAAATTTTTTTATATTTTTGATTGATTTATATCTTTGTTTACGGTATTCTTGTATTCCCCAGCCAACCTAGAGTAAGGTTATTAAATCTGCGAATTATTTTTTAGGTTGGATGATAACTTTAAGCAATTCGTTTTGGATGCCCGGTAGTGTAATTGGCAACACAACAGTTTTTGGTACTGTCTTTCCAGGTTCGAGTCCTGGCCGGGCAGCCAGTTACAAATAAAAAATAAAAAGATGAAAGGCTGTTTGGCCTAAACGAGAACCTATTCCCGTGTATTAGGCGGGAAAGTGAGGGATTCGCTATGAAAGCCAAAGGTTCTGTCTATTTGGATTTTATGCTTTTAGTCTGAGTCTGGTGCCAGAGTTGCCTGTGTCAAACGAATCAGAAAAAACTAAAATTGTTGTTATCGATGATGAAGAGGGGTTACTTACTCTTTTAAAACGGGGTTTAATGCGTCCGGGGCGGTTTGATGTCGCGATTACTTCAAATCCATTAGAAGCTGAAACCTTGTGCCGGGAATTTGAACCTGACATCCTGCTTTTGGATGTTGTTATGCCTCAGCGTAACGGCCCGGAAATTGTCAGGTCATTTTAAAATGACCCCTGCTTAAAAAAAATAACAATAATCATAATGAGCGGTTTAGGAGAGATGGTTTACTTTGAGAAGAAAGACAAGTGGCGATGGCTGCCGAATACCCCGATTGCCAAATTTCGCGGCGAAGAGGTTATTACTGATGATTCGGTATATTGGAAAGTTGCGAACAAATACGGTGTTGATGATTATATCCAAAAACCGGTTTATGTCGATGACCTTATTAAAATTATTGACCTGAATATTGAAAAACGCTCTAAAAAAGGACAGATAGACGACGATTTGTATTTCTTAGGCCCTTCCTCGGGCAGCTAAGGACGGAAAATATTTCAATATTTCTTTTTCTTGATTGATAATCAATATTTGGTACAATTATTGGTAAACGTTTCTTAATTTGTTTTATAAAACCATTAGTTTCTAATGAAGGTAAAAAGAATAAACTCTTATAAAGAAGGGGTATCGGCTGTTGTTCTGGCGGCGGGTAAAGGACGACGGATGAAGTCGGATTTACCAAAAGTTCTCCATCAGATAAAAGGTAAACCAATAATCTATTATGTTTTGAAAGAGTTAACGGCGGTTAAGAAAGTAAAGCAAATTATTGTTGTTTTAGGTCATCAATCTTCTCAGGTAAGAGAAGCGGTTCTTAGCGATTTTAAAGGTGTTGAGTTTGTTTTACAAACCGAGCTTTCAGGAACGGCTTCTGCCGTTAAATCTGCCCAAAAGCGGATTCGTTATAATAAAGTGATCGTTGCCTGTGGTGATGCTCCGCTTGTAAAAAGTAAAACTTTCTCAGCTATGCTATCCGGCTTTAAAAGTAGAAAAAGCAAAGCCCGGGTTCTTACTGCCTGTATTGATTCAAAAAATGAGTTAGGGGTTATAATTCGCGACGATAAAAACGCTGTTTGCCGTATATCAGAACGGGCGGTGCTTGCGGGAAAAACCGTTAATAATGAAGTCAATAGCGGGGTTTACTTCTTTGACACGGCAACTCTTGTTGATTGTTTAAGCCGTATCTCGGTCAATTCTGTAACAAAAGAATACTTTTTGACCGATGTAATTGAGATATTCTATAATCATGGGGCATCAATTGAATCACTCAAAATTAAGGATTATCGTCAAATTCTGGGGATAAATGACCGTGTCGATCTGTCAGCCGGGGAAAAAATTATGCAACTCCGCATAAATCAGTCATTTATGGAAAAAGGTGTAACGATAATTGATCCCCAAACTACTTTTATTGAGGAAGGGGCTAAAATCGGAGTAAACTCAATTATTTATCCCTTTACCTTTATAGAAAAAGGTGTTATAATTGGCAGAAATTGTTCCTTGGGGCCTTTTATTCATGTTAGAGTTGGCACCAAAATTAAAGATTTTGCCCAATTAGGCAATTTTCTTGAAATATCCCGTTCAATTATCGGAAACGGTGTTAAAGCTAAGCATTTCAGCTATTTAGGTGATGCCGAAATTGAAGAAAATGTTAATATCGGCGCGGGAACAGTTATTGCTAATTTCGACGGCAAAAATAAAAATAAAACCGTTATCGAAAAGAATGCCTTTATCGGTTCGAATACGGTACTTGTTGCTCCTTTAAAAGTTTGTCAGGGGGCGATGACAGGTGCCGGTAGTGTTGTGACTAAAGATGTTAATGCCGGAGAAGTTGTGCTTGGTGTTCCGGCGCGGGTTTATAAACGGGTTAAAACCTCTGGATAACCTCTTTTTTTGTTTGGCTTTAAAAAGGTTTAAGATTAAAAAAGGAAAGAATTATGAACCAATTATGTCTTTTCAGCGGAAATGCTAATAGAGATTTAGCTGAAAAAATTTGTAAACATTTGAAAGTTGAGTTAGGGGATGCTTTAGTTACAAGATTCAGTGATGGCGAAATTCGGGTCAAGCTAAATGAAAATGTGCGTGGTAAAGATGTTTTTATTATTCAGTCTACCTGTAATCCGGTAAATGAGAATCTTATGGAGTTGCTTATTTTACTTGATGCTTGCCGGCGGGCTTCGGCCAGTAGAATCACTGCGGTAGTTCCTTATTTTGGGTATGCCCGGCAAGATAGAAAAGATCAGCCTCGAGTTCCAATTACGGCTAAATTGGTAGCGAACCTTTTGGTCGGAGCCGGCGCGACCAGAGTTCTTACTTTAGATCTACATGCTGGTCAAATTCAGGGTTTTTTTGATATCCCGCTCGATCATCTTTATGGCTTAAACAGTTTTTATGAATACTTTCAGGAACTTAAACTAACCGATTTAACTATCGTTTCGCCTGATGTTGGCGGAATAAAAATGGCCCGGTCTTTTGCTAAAAAATTTGAGGCCGGATTGGCGATTGTTGATAAACGGCGTAACAGTCCTGAGTCAACTGAAGTCATGCATATTCTTGGTGAAGTTGAAGGGCGAAATGTAATTTTAGTCGACGATATCGTTGCTACAGGAAGCTCGCTGGTTGAGGCCGCTAAAGCTTTAAAAAATTCCGGCGCGAAAAAAATATACGCGGCAATTACTCACGGTATTCTATCGGCTAATGCTGTGCAAAAGCTGGAAGATTCAGCTATACATTCTTTGATGATTACCGATTCTATTCCTTTGCCGGAAAGTAAAAAAAGTAATAAAATCAAAGTTGTTTCTGTTGCTAAACTTTTTGCCGAAGCTATTAAGCGGATTCGGCTTGAAAAATCGATCAGTGTGTTGTTTGACGCGTAAAAAAGAGTTATCGCGGTCGTTGTGATGTCTAAAAATTCTTTTTTAATTCGGCTCAAATAGCACGTTATTAATTCAACTAAGGATTTTTCTTGTGTCACAGATTGTGACTTGAAAACTTCAAGTTTCTTGATAAAAGAAAGGTATTGTGGCCATTGTGATAATCGGGAAATCTCTTCGATTTCGGCTCAAATGGCTCGTTATTAATTCAACTAAGGATTTTTCTTGTGTCACAGAATGTGACTTGAAAACTCCAAGTTTCATTAAGGAGATGGTTTATTATGGAAAAAATAAAAATTCAAGCTAATTTACGGACAAAAACGACAAAACAAAAGGCAGGATTAAGACGCCAGGGTCTTGTTCCCGGCGTGGTTTACGGTCATGGGTCAGATTATGTCATCGCTCTTTCTAAAGACGCCTTGAAAACGTTAAACTCGATTAATTTTTCTGAAAGCGCGATTATTGATATGGAGATATTGGGTGATGAGAAGAAAACTCCAATATCGGTTGTAATTAAAGATGTTCAGTATCATGTTTTAAAAGAAACTGTAAACCATATCGATTTTATGAAAGTTAATCTTGACGAAAAGATAAGGGTTAATGTTCCGATCAAAATTAAAGGCGAACCGGTAGGGTTA
>JAQTSA010000076.1 GCA_028711575.1 Candidatus Omnitrophota bacterium
TGTCTGAGCATGCTTAAAAGCGGCGAATTGTACCGCCCTGAAAGAGTTTTTATGCCGGTTTAATTGTCAATGAACGTTCTTTGAAAATTTGTTATTTTTTGCTTTATCCTTTATAGGATGTCTTTAAATTATCCATAAGTTCTGAAAGTTCAGAGTAAACATCTAAAACGTCTAAGCAGGCTATACAATTTTTTTTAGATTTATCACAAAGCCGATAGCTACACTCAAACGACCGGCACTGGGGATAAACGATCTTTTTTTTAAAACCGTAAGGAAACCAGCGTCCCAATTGGCCGTAACCGGAATATAAAGCAAATACAAAAACTCCTAAGGATAAAGCGAGATGGCTGGTACCAGTGTCCTGGCCGATAAAAAGGCGCGACTGTTTTATCACGGCAGCGCTAATCCGGATCGAAGTTTTCCCGCAAAGATTAAGTGCCGGAATTCGGCTTTTCGTTATTAAAGTTTGCGAGATCTCATACTCCGATTTACTGCCGATAAATACGAAAGTAGCTTTAAAACCCTTAGCTTTTATTAACTTAAACAGTTCTATCCATTTTTCAATCGGCCAAATGCTGGTTTGAGTTTTCGCGCCAACAGAACAGGAAATAATAAAACCGGAATTAACGGCTTGAGAAATTATTTTTTTTGCCTGGTTTATTTCTTCAGCTTTAAGATAAAGCTGCCAGTTCATTAATTGATCAAGGTCTAAGGAGCTTTTAAGGTCAAGACATCTCAAAAGCCTTACCGTCTCCTGTTCATAAAGATTCGTTTCATTGAAATAACGGTTTCGGCGTAAATCTTTTTTTAAACAAAAACCGTTAAATTCATTTATTCGGCATAACCTGAAAAATAAAAAATCCCTAAAAACTTTAAAAAAGCCGCGCGGTTGGGCAAGATAAACTAACCGGACAAAATTGAAAGACCGCAGCCTTCGATATAGTTTTAACCGATCTTTAAATTTTCTCAAACGCAGAGGATAACTTATATAGCCGTCAATCAGGCCAGTGTTAAAAAACAGATCTTGCGGCCGCACAGCTTTTTCGCTAACCGGAAAATTAGTTAAAAGGTATATTTTTGCTTCAGGATATGACCGGCGCAACAAATTAAAAATCGGTAAAGCGACAATCATGTCGCCTAAACTGCCCAGCCGATAAATTAAGATATTATTTTTTTTAAAATTCATGATTTTTCTGATTAGCCGCGGCTAAAATTAATCCGGCAGTAAAAACCGCAAACCCTAAAGTAGTGGTTTGACTCCAATTGGTTTTAGAGATCAGGATAACATCTGCGGCAAAAAGCAACAGCGGTAAAGAATTGGCATTAAAAAATTCTTTAAGGCTTTCCTTAAAAAGAAATCCTGTTAAAAGCAGCTTAAAGCTTATAAAAGATAGACCGAGCAGCGGGCCATTTTCTAAAATAATGCGGCAATAGTTATTTTCCTGAAGAATAAAAGCTCTTTGGCCGATAAGAATTTGAGCGGCAACGTTAGTGCCCTTACCGGCACCAAAACCAAAAAAAGGAGCATTGGCTAAAGATTTCATTATTTCGCTCCACCACTTTAGGGCTCGATAAGAAAGGCTATGTTGTTGATCGAGGCCAAAAAAGCGATACTGTAAAACGTCAAGTCCAGTTTGAAAAAAAGGAAAATAACGAATAAAATAAAGAAAAACAAATACCGTAAAAAATATCAGTATAAACCTGAACCAATGGATTTTAAGGTGCTTTTTAGAAATATAAATAATCATCGCGGCAGTAAAAACAAAAAAAACCATAACTATTAATAAGCGGCTGCCTGAAATCACCATCGTCACAATCAGTCCAGTCAAAGAAAAAATAACCAGGCCTAAAGGATAACTCTTCCTTTCAATCAAACCATAAAAAATAAATGCCGAAGCTAAAGTGAAAAACTGAGCGGTACCGGTAACATAGGAAAAAGTAGCTGCCGGGCGTATCCGTCCAAAAGCTGATGAGATCTGAGTCCCGGCGACATCGACAGCTATATTAAGAAAATGGTCGCAGGGATTAATGAATTGAAGTATCGCAAGAATTGTCATCGGTATTGAGATAATCAGAACAATCTTTCCCAGGCATTTTACGTCATTAAAATCGAATGTTTTTCCAATAATAAAAATAAGCGGTATATAAAAAAAGTTTGAACGCAATCCGTAAAAAAGAATAAAAAGATTGTTACTGCCGTTAAAAAGACTCGTAATCAAGGTTAAAATCAAAAGAAAAAAAGTTAAACCGATAAACAAATTAACAGGAAATTGTTTTTTTTTGAGACTTATAACATAGATTAAAAGGACAACCGGATCTCGAACAATCATCAATGGCGCAGTTAAAGCCGGAAAGAACCATTTCCTCAATGCCCCTTCGAATATAAGCAAAAAGAAGTATCCCCAAATAAGCCGTTTCAATATTAAGTTATTATTCTTAAGAATATTGTCCATATTTAGCGTCTCACTCCTAAAACAACAAAGCTTGCATTACCCGGCGCTGATAATTATGCCAAGAAAGTTTTTGGGCTTTTTTATACGCCGCAGCCGACATTGCCGACAAAAGGTCTCGATTCGACGATAAAAGCTCTATCTTTTCGGCAATAGCGTCAGCCGAACGTATCGGGATAAGAAAACCATCAATTCCGTCAGAGACAACATCCCCGGCTCCGCTATTAACCGTAGCAATAACTACCAGGCCGGAAGCCATCGCCTCCAAAATAACAAGGCTTAGCCCTTCACAAAGCGACGGCAGAACTAAAACATCAAACTCTAAAAGTTTTTGGCGTATAAGGCGATACGACAAATTACCCAGCCAGGTATAATTAGACAAAGTCTTTTCAAGGATCAAACAGCGCCGAATAGGTTTTTCGCCGATCAAAGTAAGTTCAGCTATTTTTGAAAGCCCGGAAAAAGCTTCAAAAAGGTAGGAAAGGCCTTTTCTTTGGGTTAGGCGGCCTAAAAACAAGGTTTTAAGTTTTGCGGTTGTTTTTATCAAAGGCCTCGGCTTATTAAGTGTTGGCGCTCCATAATTTACGATTCTTACTAAAGCTCTAAACCCGCTAACAGCTTTAAGGGTTGAAAAAGCAAAGGAACTTGGCACGATTACAAGATCGGCTGATAACAGTTCGAAATCCTTATGCTCACCTTTTTGGCGACTGTTTGAAGTTAAGATTAAGCTATCGGCCCAAAGCGGATTTGCTTCTTTTTCTTGGTAGAGTATCTCCTGAATAGTTTTCCAGTAACCCAACGATAACTCATAAACACATTTAACATTCAATCTACTGGCTCTTTTAAAAGTATTAAAAGCACCGTACTCATAACAATAGACCGAATCCAGCGGTAAAAGGCTCTCTAAACTTCTAGCAGTAAAAGAGTCTAAGGATAAAGCGACTTTATCGATCGAAAAAAAACTTCTTTCATTCTCAATTAAACAATCCAACTTCATTTTTCGAGATAAGATTCGTCCTATTTCTCTAAAGCCGCTAGTTGTAGTAAAATCGCCTAAATCGCCGGGAAGCAGACGACGTTGGAAAAAATTCAATAGCTTATTTGGTAATATTTTGTTCAAGAAACAATTCGGCTGCCAGTTAAAAGCTGTAAAGAACCGCCTTAAACGATTACTTTTGCGTAAAGCCAAAAGTAAATTGATAACGTTCTGGTTACCGGTAGGATGAGAGACAACTACTTTATTTTCGATCATTGTTTAAATATTTTTCAAAAAGGTCACGGTATTTTTCAGAAATTACTTTTTTTCGCCGCTGCGATAGATATAGGTTTCGGACTTTTAAAAAATCGTTATCACTTTGGTTAAAAGATAAGGCTAATTTTATTTTTCTTGATAGATCTAAAATATTATCGGCCTTAAAGCTTAAAAAGAGATTTTCAACACCAGGGTTATTAGTTATTTTATCAGAAATAATTACCTGTAATCCGCAAGCCAAAGCTTCAGTGCAGACCAAAGGGCAATTATCCCTTTGCTTAGACGGAACAATTAAAACTTTATGCTGTCGTAAAATATAAGCCAACTCTTTATGCGGCCGATAGCCTAAAAAACTAACCCGATCCATTAACTTATTTTTCCCGGCAAAATCGATGAACCAGGCTTTATCACAGCCTTGACCAACAACAGTCAACGACAAGCTCGCAATCTCATCTTTTAAAAGCGATAGAGACGACAACAAAGATTCAAGTCCTTTAGATTTTATTAAACGGCCGACAAAAATTAAATCAGATTTTATTAACTGGGAAGAAACCTCTTTAAAAATCTCGTCATTATAAGGATTGGGAATATAAACTTTTTTTGAGCGAATTGGAAAATTTTCCTTAATCACCACATTAACGGCCAATTTCAAAATAGCCCGTTTGATCAATGAAAATAAATCCCAGCCAAGGTAGGAATGATGAATAATAAACCAGGGACGTCTGACTATTGCTAAAGCAAAGGCCGTTCTTAAACTAATATTATTCTGAAGGAAAACATCTGACCATTTTAAAAGTCCAATCAATGACAAAAGACTATACTTCCTGATAATTTCAAAAGGAAAAGAATTGTCCTCCAAAGACTCAACCGAAGAGGTAATAACTTTAACTGAAAAACCAAGCCGGACAAACTCGTCTGCCAAAATCAAAGCGACAGTTTCACTGCCGCCAAAACTGGGATAAAAGGCATAGGAATTAATAAGTATCTTCATTCTAAAATCATTTGCCTGTGATAAGGCGCGTCAAAACCTCTTTTACATAGCGGCCTGATGAACTTATCGGCTTACGGTTACCGATACGTAAGATCTGAAAAAATTGGATTAAGCGAATCAGACAGTAACGGGGAAACGACATTAAACGAAAAAACATAAGCCGGAAAAAATTCACTTTTAAAAAAATAATTTTATAACCATATTCATTTATAAATTGGCGGGAATAATGTTCAATTATCTTCAGTTCCGATAGTGATAAGGTCTTGCGCCACTCATCTTTATAATCCTGAGATATCCGCTCGGTATTCCTGATATTATTCAATAATCCTTGGAATTTATCGCTAGACTTTTCTAAGGTTAATAGGCCGATTTGGTCTAACTTAAGGAACTTATACAAGCGCAAGACCTCTTTCTCAGGATAATCGACTAAATCTTCATAGCGCAGAGTAAATAGGTTCTCAGGATTTATCAATCGAACTTGATCACGAGATAAACGATAGCCGTCGACCCAGGTTATAACATTTGAATAGAAGTTATTGGAAAAAAAACAAAAACTTTCCTTATTGAAAGAGGCGATTGTCGCTTTTGGGTCACGGGTTATGTATATAAATTTAGCCTCGGGGTATAAAGCAATTATCCGGGAAACAGCCGTGCAATGATAGGGTGTTTTTTCCAGAAAATATGAATACTTTTCCCCCACGCACTTTGAGCTTTTAGTTATCAGCTGATAATAGATATCGGCATAATCATGATTCGGATTATTAAGAATTTCAACAATTTGTTGCTGGTTCAAATAAGGAAAATAATTTTTTACCGGAAGATTCAATATCCTCTTACAGATTTTTTGGTAGTTTTTTTGCTGGCTCAAGTCCCAATTAATATTTTTATCATTTAATATAGCTGTAAAAAAACAAGTTTCTCGGGGATTAACAAAAATCTTTGGATGGTTTTTTAATAAACGCAGTAATAAAGTCGTGCCGCTTCGGGGAAAGCCGATTAAAAAAAGAAGTTCAGAACCAAAAGATTTTTTTTTCATATATTATTTTTTAAAAGTTTACATTTGGCTTCATACGACAATATGCGAATCTACTTTTTTAACCCAAATCGGCGTTCTTAAAAACTTAAAAAAAATCTCAATCTGAATTTGAAAACTATGGCCAAGATACCAGCGATAAGCCTCATCAGCTATAGCCTGAAGGTCTAATTCTTTATTGTTCTTTAGAATTTCAGAAAAAGTTAGACAACGTTTTTCACTCAACCCGTTGTCAGACACTTTTTTTTTGTCAATAACAATCGCGACACTCCGGTGAGCGGCATAAGCGGCAAATACACCCGATTTATCGAGATTATCGAGCGAATAAAACAAAAGCCCGAACCTTACCGTCAGGAGCAATTGCGACAACTCATCGCTGTCAGCAAAATCCTTAGTCTCAACCGGAACGGTTAAAAAAGGAAAACCGTTTTCTTTTGCGGAATCACTAACCACAATTATTTTTGATATTTTAAGCAATCGGCAGAGCTGATTAACCTTAACTACCAAAAAATTATTTTTCCTAAGTTTCTCAACTGACTTGCCAAAGATCAGAATATGATTAGCGCGGCCAATTAAAGTGGGAGGCTTTGGCGGTTCTTTGATATTTGAGTAAACCGGTAAAACATTTATTTCCCGCCACGGACATTTTGATATTTTTTTTAGAATCCGGAAATAAGCCTGACTGGTAGTAACAATTTCATCACTCAGAGAAATGATCTTAGCTGCTATCCCGGCTTGAAAACCCTTAAGCCAGAACGCGCTTTGAAAAATCCCGCCCCGGGCATAAAACTCATGAAAGACTGTAATAATTCTTAAATTAGGTAATGCGGTTTTTGCTTTTTTTAAAGATATCGCCAGCCAAAATGGACAGCCGCGTTTAGCATAGCCGTAATTGGAGTAGTGAACAATAATTGGTGTTACCCGATCGCCAGTTTGAACTATTTCAGCAAAAAAGTTAAGAAGAGATTTACTGTCGCTTTTGTTTAAGCTGATTACATTAAAACCAGCAAGGTTATCTATTTCCTCCGGTCTTGGGGAAAAAGACAAAAAACAGGAGTTTAGCTGATATTTTTTCTTTAAGCCTTTAGCCAAACGCAGAGCGTAATCACGCGTTCCGTTTCGCTTTAATCCAATCTCGGAAACTATGTGGTAAACATCCGGCATGTAAGACCTTTGTGTTATCATCTTTCGCTAAACCAACCCATTTTACCACAACACAAAGTATTTCCAATGGAAATGAAACCGCCAAAAGGAAAAGATCTTTCAGCTCGTCAGGATTTCTTTTCTTTTTTCTTATCTTCAATCAGCTTATTAGCAATTTCAAAAGGGACTTCAACGTACTTTTCAAAATGCATTGATGAAGCCGCCCGGCCGCTGCTTAGCGAACGCAAAGTAGATGCATATCCGAACATTTCAGAGAGCGGAGTTTCTGCTGAAATTATTTGCAAGTTAGCTTTAGAATCAATACCTAAAACTTTACCTCTTCGGGCGCAAAGGTTGCCGACAATACTCCCGACAAACTCTTCCGGCGTAGTCAGTTCAATCGACATCGACGGTTCTAGAAGAACCGGAACACATTTCATAAAAGCCCGTTTAAAACATTCTGTCGCCGCCAACTGAAAAGCAAGTTCCGAAGAATCCACCTCATGGTAACTGCCGTCAATAAGGTTAACATTGACATCAACCACCGGATAACCGGCTAAAACTCCTCGTTTCATTGCTGAAATAACACCTTTTTCTACTGCCGGAATATATTCGCGGGGAATACTTCCGCCTTTAATGCTATTTTTAAACTCAAAACCTGCGCCAGGCTTGGCCGGAGATATTTCAAGAACTACATGGCCATATTGTCCCCGTCCTCCGGTTTGTTTTGAATGTTTATAATTCTCAGTAGTTGAGTTAAGAATCGTCTCCCGATAGGCTACTTTTGGCTCACCAACTACCGCTTCAACTTTAAACTCATGTTTAAGCCGATCGACAATGATTTCAAGATGAAGTTCTCCCATTCCGGAAAGAATGGTTTCATCCGTCTCCTGGTCAAAGCCAACCGTAAAAGTTGGGTCCTCTTCGGCGAGTTTGTTCAATCCTTTGCCAAGCTTATCCTGCTCAGCGCGCGACTCAGGTTTAATGCTTATTGACATAACCGGAGCTGGAAACTCAATCGCCTCTAAAAGAACCGGATTTTCCTGGGCACAAAGCGTATCTCCCGTAACGGTATGATCCAACCCAATTGCCGCGCCAATATCACCGGCATAAATCGTATCCCGACTTTCGCGCTGATTGGCATGCATTTGTAAAATACGGCCGATACGTTCTCTTTTATCTTTAGTAGAATTATAAACATATGTTCCGGCAGAAAGCTGACCGGAATAAACTCTAAAATAAACCAGTTTACCCATGTGAGGGTCGGTCTGAACTTTAAAAGCCAATGCCGTAAAAGGCTCATCATCGCTGGGTGCGCGAAAAACTTCCTTTTCCGGGTCATCCAACAGGTTAGCTTTAACGGCCGGCAAATCTAACGGCGACGGCAAATAAAAAGTTACCGCGTCCAGTAACCGTTGAACACCTTTATTTTTAAAAGCTGAACCGCAGAGTACCGGTACAATTTTATTGTTAACAGTTCCTTTTCGTATTGCCTGGGATAAGTCTGCTTGAGTTATCGAATCTTCTTTATCAAGATACTTCTCCATCAATCTATCCTCGAGCTCAACAGCTTTTTCCACCATGATATGACGATACTTTTTTGATAATTCGATATAATCCGCCGGTATTTCTTCGGCATGAAAGTTCTTGCCGTATGATTCATCGTCATAGATATAGGCTTTCATCTCAATTAAATCGATTATCCCAAGAAAATTATCTTCAGCTCCGATTGGTATCTGCAGCGGTATGGCATTAGCGCCTAAACTTTGTTCGATGCTCGATAAAACATCAAAAAAATCGGCGCCGACCCGATCCATTTTGTTTATAAAGGCTATTTTAGGAACATTGTACTTTTCCGACTGACGCCACACCGTTTCTGATTGAGGTTCAACTCCGCCAACAGCGCAAAAAATAGCGATTGCGCCGTCTAATACGCGAAGGCTTCGCTCTACTTCGACAGTAAAATCAACGTGCCCGGGAGTATCAATAATGTTTACGCGAAAATCCTTCCAAAAACATGTAGTTGCCGCCGAAGTAATAGTGATTCCGCGTTCCTGCTCCTGTTTCATCCAATCCATTTGAGCTTTACCATCGTGAACTTCACCGATTTTATGAGATTTTCCAGTATAAAAAAGCAGTCTTTCGGTAAGAGTTGTTTTACCGGCATCAATATGAGCCATAATACCAATATTTCTTACCTTGCTAAGTTCAACTTGACGAGCCATTTTAACCTCCTAATAACGCTATAGCTAATTAAGGCCTGGATTTAGCTATTTTTTTGGATAACTTAATGAATTTTGAAGTTCCTATTATAATGAACAATCCAGAAAAATCAACAACTTTTTTAAAGTTTGTCAAGCCAAAGTTAAAATGTCCCTTTTTTACCAAAGTTAAAGTGTCCCTTTTAGGCCTCTGTTAAGACTAGTTCTTCAGAAGCTTTCTGGGTTTTTAAACGAGTCTTATTTGACAACCAA
>JAQTSA010000077.1 GCA_028711575.1 Candidatus Omnitrophota bacterium
TAAGGATGTTGATATTCCTGAAGATGTAAAAGTCCTTACTCACCTGGATGAAACGATAGCGGCTTTAATTTCGGCTAAGCAGGAAGCCGCTGAAGAAGGAAGCGAGAACCTTTCCGTGGGGTCCTCGGAACCGGAAGTTATCGGCGAGAAAAAGAAAGAAGAAAAATCCGATTCCTAATTTCCTGGATCTTTGAAAGACGCTTTTAAAAAATTAAGAACTTACTTAAAAAGCGTATTTTGGTTTATCTTTTTCGCTGATTGTAGGCAATCATGAAAATTATTTTTGGTTTAGGCAATCCCGGGAAAAAATATGTTAATAACCGCCATAACGTTGGGTTTATGGTTTTGGAGGAACTGGCCTTAAAATGTGATTGCCAGTTTCGTCGGCGGCTTAAGCTCAGTTCGTATATTGCTGAAACGGTAATCGGCGAGGAAAAAGTGGTTTTAGCTTTGCCGTACACATTTATGAATATGTCAGGAATAGCGGTTTCAGCCTGTTTAAAATATTATTCATTAGGATTGAAAGATTGTCTTATCGTGTACGATGACGTTGATTTAGATTTCGCGGTTTTACGCTTTAGAGAGAACGGATCTTGGGGTGGGCATCGCGGTATGGAATCGATTATCGAGCGTACACAATCTAAAAGTATAAGTCGTTTAAGAGTCGGAATAGGGCGTCCCTTGTTGAAAGACGAGCCTTTAGCCGATTATGTTCTTTCAGATTTTTCAAAAACCGAACGAAGTGAGTTAAAGGATTTAATTCAACGAGCCGGTTGTGGTTTGGTTGATTGGGTTAAAGAGGGCACTCATTATGTGATGAGTGCCTATAATGCCCTGAGGCCGTAATTTGGATCTTAATCAGTAAGTTCCAAATTCCTATCATTTTTAATGATATGCTCAAAAAAGGAGGATTCTGTGGTAAGAGTTTACGAAAGCATGATGATTCTAATGCCGGACTTAGATGATGCTGGCCGGGAGGAAGTTTTTCAAAAAGTTACGAAGAAAATCGAAGAGTTAGAAGGTAAAATGTTACTTTCTAAAATTTGGGCAAAAGAACATGAATTTTGCTTTACGATTAAAAGTCGAGGTGCCGACCGAAAAGATTGCCGGTCAGGATGTTACTGGCTGATTAATTTTTCTTTAAATACCGAGAAGCTTCCGGATTTGAAAGAGATGATCCGCTTGGAAGAAAGAATATTACGCAACAACTTAATTAGAAATGACAAAGCCAATTAAGGTAACATAGGAGGAGTTGTTATGATTAATCTAAATAAAGTATTTGTTGTTGGTAATTTAACTCGTGACCCGGAATTAAGATACACGCCAACCGGCACGGCAGTTTCGACTTTGCGGATTGCGGTAAATACTTCGTTTAAAGATAAAACTGGTCAACTTCAGAAAGATACCTGTTTTATTAATGTCGTTGTCTGGGCTCAAATGGCAGAGGTTTGCAACCAATATCTTCAAAAGGGAAGTCAGGTCTTGGTGGATGGCCGGCTTCAGTCCCGGTCTTGGCAGGATAATGACGGGAAAAATCGAAGTACGATTGAAATTCGGGCAAATCGAGTCCAATTTATGCCGAAAACAGCTAAGGAGCAGGATAATAAAGATAATATAGATTTAGGTGATGAACCGGAAACAGTTCTAAATCTTGAAGGTGATGAATAAATCCAGACAATAAGGAGTTTAAAATGATGAAAACGACCAATAGAACCCAAGATACTACAGACAGGAAACAGAGAAAAAAACCGGCAGGACCGGCATTTAAAAAAGTATGTAATTTTTGTAAAAAAGAGCAGGAAATTGATTATAAGAATCTGGAATTAATGTCGAATTATGTCTCTTCAAAAGGGAAAATTGTCTCGCGAAGGATAAGCGGCAATTGTGCTAAACATCAGCGTAAGGTTGCTCGTGAGATTAAACGGGCAAGGTTTTTAGCTTTATTGCCTTACGTGGGTAACTAATTCTTTAAAGAATCAATTTTTTGTAAAAGCATGTAAATAGGAGGACAATTCTCGTGAAAGTTATACTTCTCAAAAACGTAAAAAAAGTGGGACAGGAAGGTCAGGTCATAGACGTTAAAAGCGGTTTTGCCAGGAATTTTCTCATACCGCAAGGATTCGCTTTAATGTCATCAAAGGATAATTGCAAAAAAATTGAAGATATCAAGCTGCGGCAGGCTAAGCTAGCTGCTCGTCAGGCTCATTTAGCTTCCGGCTTGAAATCCAAGTTAGAGGAACTTTCGTTAACGATAGTGTGCCAGGCTAAAGATGATGAACAGATTTATGGTTCGGTTACTGAAACACAAATTGCTAAAGCCCTTGAAGCCGAAGAAATAAAAATAAGCAGCAGCCAAATTATTGTTAACGAACCAATAAAGAAACTCGGTGTTTACAACTTAACAATTAAATTGACTCCGGAGATCGACGCGACTTTGCGTCTTTGGGTTGTCAAAAAATAAAGTTAGTTTTCCGAAAAAGTATATCTTTAAGTTTAAGACGGTCTTAAACCTTAGAACCTCTCAAAGGCGTAATCTTTCTATGAAGGTCAATTAATGAGCGCTCTAGCTTCTTCTAATAAATTAGATAAGTTACCACCTCAAAATATAGAAGCCGAAATGGCTACGCTTGGGTCAATTCTGCTTAACGATCAGATTATCCCGGAAATCCTTGAAATTATTGATGACAGTTTTTTTTACAAACAGGAACATCGTGACATATTTTCCTGTTTTGTAAAACTTTTTGATTCAAGGAAAAAAGTTGATATTTTAACTGTCTCGGAGTATTTAAGTAAGAATAAAATTCTTGAAAAAATCGGCGGGACGGCTTATCTTGCTACTCTTTCTGATTTTGTTCCAACGTCGGCTAACGCGTCGCATTATGCCCATATCGTAAAGGAAAAGGGAATACTTCGTTCCTTGATTAACAGCTCAGTAGAAATAGCTTCTTTAGTTTATAATCAGGATGAAGATGTCAACAGCGTTTTGGATAAGGCTGAGCGGCTTATCTTTGATATCAGCGATCGACGGGTGGAAAACAGCTACGTTCATATTAAGGATGTTATTAAAGATGGTATTGAACTTATTGAGTCGTTGTATCATAAGAAATCTCATGTAACCGGTGTTCCTACCGGATTTGTTGATTTTGATGTAAAAACCGCCGGTCTTCAAAAAGGTGACCTTATCGTCCTTGCCGGCCGGCCTTCGATGGGTAAAAGCGCTTTAGTTTCCTCAATTTGTGAACATGTTGCTGTTGAAGAAAAATTACCAGTTATCTTTTTTAGTTTAGAAATGTCTCGCGAACAGATTATGCAGCGTTTTTTATGCTCTCAGGCCAAAGTCGATATTCATAAATTGAGGACCGGTTTTTTAGCTCCTTCAGAATGGCCGATTCTTACTTCTGCCGCCGGCCGGCTGTCAGAAGCGCCGATCTACATTGACGATACTCCGGCGATGAATATATTTGAAATCAGAGCTAAAGCCCGCCGTCTAAAAGCTCATCATAATATCCAGTTGATTATTATCGATTACCTTCAGCTTATTCGCGGTTCGCGCCGGGGAGAAAGCCGCCAACAGGAAATATCTGATATATCCCAATCATTAAAAGCGTTAGCTAAAGAGCTTGCCGTTCCGGTTATAGCCTTAAGTCAGCTTTCTCGGGCGGTTGAGTCTCGTTCAGATCATCGGCCTCAACTTTCAGATCTGCGTGAATCCGGGGCGATTGAACAGGACGCTGATGTTGTTATGCTTATGCTTAGAGAAGAATATTACAATCCTGTTCCTGAGAATAAGGGGTTGGCGGAGATAATCATTGCTAAACAGAGAAACGGTCCGGTAGGAAGTGTAACTCTCGGTTTTGTAAAAGAGTTTATGCGGTTTGTTAACTTGTCGCAAATCAAAGAGGAGGGTTGATTTTGAAAGACAAAAAAGTTATAATGACACAAATGAAAACGCCTTTTTTTCTATCTTTGCTTTTGACCTTTGCTTTCTCGTCTGGGGCTTTATCTCAGGATCTGATTTCTGAGATTCATATTAAAGGCAATAAAATAGTTTCTGACGCTACGATTATCTCCAAAATAAAAAGCCGTTCCGGAACTCCGATTAATGAAAATGTAATTAATCAGGACCAAAAAAATTTGATGAGTACCGGTTTTTTTGAGTATGTTAATGTTGATAAAGATGTAACTCAGGAAGGAGCCGACATCGTTTTTATTGTAAAGGAAAAGCCTGTCCTAAAAAATATTAAGATCGAAGGAGCTCGTCGTATAAACAAGAAAAAAATAGAAGAATCGTTAATGGTCGAGGAAGGCTCTTTTGTTGATGAATATAAATTAAAAGAAAGCGTTCGGAAAATTGAAGATTTGTATATAAAGAAAGGGTTTTCTCAAGCAACAATAGTCTATGACTTAAACCTTAATAGTTTAAATGAAGCCGATGTTTCTTTTGTTATCAGTGAAAAGGATGTTCTAAAAATCAGGGCGATTAATATTGAAGGTAACCTTTCATTTAAAGATAAAAAGATTAAGCGATTGATGAAAACAAGGAAAGCTTGGCTTTTGAACCGGGGCGTTTTAAAAGATGATCAGTTAAACGATGATCTTGATCGATTGAAGGATTTCTATAAGAACGAAGGGTTTACTGACGCGAAAGTTTCCTTTTCGACAGCTAAAGTTAGAAAAGGCCTGGCGATAACGATTAAAATTGAAGAAGGAACTCGTTATCATATAGGGGAAATTAAAATCCAGGGTAACAAACAGATAGCGATAGCCGATTTACGGGAAAGTATGCGGGTTTTGAGTGGAGATCCTTTTAGTGAGCGTAAGGTTTATGAGGATTCTTCTAAACTTAAGGGTGTTTATGTTGATAACGGCTATATTTTTGCTTCGGTTGAGCCGTTAAGTGTTTATAATTTAAAGACCGGTAAAGTTGATTTAACTTATAACATCGTTGAAAACAACATAGCTTTTGTCGAAAAAGTAAATATTAAAGGTAACCTTAAAACCAAAGATAAAGTAATCCGCCGGGAGCTGAGGGTTTATCCCGGGGACAAGTTTGATGGTAAAAAAATAAGAAAAAGTAAAGAGCGGCTGGACAATCTTGGTTACTTTGAAGAAATTGTAATTGATACTGAACCGGGAACAAAGCAGGATTGGGTAGACCTTGTTTTGGATGTAAAAGAAGCAAAAACCGGGTATTTAAGTTTTGGCGGCGGATATTCATCGATTGATGAGTTTATCGGGTTTGTTGAGTTACGTCAGCGTAACTTTGATTTTCGAAACTGGTCAACCTTTACCGGCGCCGGGCAGGATTTAAGTGTTTACTTGAGTTTAGGTAATTTGACGACGCGGTATCAGTTAAGTTTTACTAACCCCTGGATCTATGACCGGCCGATTTCTTTCGGTTTTGACGCTTACCGAAAAGGGCATAAACGGGAAGAGAATGTCGGTTATGGTTATGAGCAGGACATTCAAGGCGGAGCATTGCGGTTAAGCCGGGAGTTTGCCGATAAGTTGCAAATTGGGACAGCTTATCGCCTAGAACGAATAACGATATCTGATGTCGTTGAAGACGCTACCAGCGATTTGAAAAGCGAAGTAGGTAAAAACAATCTAAGTAGCGGAGAGTTTTTTGTGTCATTAGATACTCGAGATAATGTGTTTGTTCCGACTAAAGGTTATTACTTTACGAACAACATCGATCTTACGGGAAGCATTTTTGCCGGAGATAAAGATTTTGTTAAGTATTCTACCCGGCTAAGTTTGTATCAATCGTTGATAAATAAATCTGTGGTTGAACTTAAACTTCGGGCTGGGTTTGCTGATCCTTTTTCCAGTACTGATACTATACCGATATATAAGCGGTTTTTTGCCGGCGGCGCTTCAACTATTCGCGGCTACAACGAACGTAAAGTCGGCCCGATTGACGATGTAACCGATGATCCCCTTGGCGGTGAAGCGATGTTTGTTGGTAATCTGGAGTACACTTATCCGTTAGCTGATTTTTTAAAGGTAGCGACATTTTTTGATAGCGGTAACGTTTGGGAAAAAAACAGTGATTTTTTAAGCGGGTCGTTAAAGTCCAGCGTTGGCCTTGGCCTGCGGGTTAAAACCCCGATCGGTCCGGTAAGCATTGATTATGGATGGCCGCTTGACCTTGAGCCTGGTGAACAGGATAAAGAGGGTATGTTTCATTTTAATATAAGTCGCGGGTTCTGATAGAAATATCATAAAAGGAGGAGAGTTATGAGAAAATTAAGTGTATTGTTCGTTTTGGCGGTAGTATTTGCCGTTTCCCAAACAGTTTTTGCTAAAGAAATGAAAGTCGGCGTTGTTGATGTTTTTGAGGTGTTCAATGAATATGAAAAAACTAAAGATTATGACAAGTCATTGGACGAAAAACGCGTAAAGAAAGAATCTGTTTTAAGCGAAAAGAAAGCTGAGATAGAGAAACTTCAGAGTAAAATGAGCGTTCTTAATGAAGAAGAAAAGCAAAAGCAAAGCGAACAATTGATGAGTGCTGTTCGTGATTACAAGAACCTGGAAAGAGAAGCTTTTATCGATTTAAAGAAAGAGCGTGACGAAAAGATGAAAGAAATTGTAGAAGATATCAATGATTTAGTAAAAGATTACGCTAAAAAGAATGAGTTTTCCCTGATAATAAATGAGAATGCAGTTCTTTATAACGACGCCTCTTATGATATCACGGCTGAGATCTTGAAGCTGATGAACAAAACCAAAAAATAATTTGTTGCTGAGATAGAAATTGAAGTTTACATTAGCTCAAATCAATGAAGTTGTTAAAGGGGAGATCGTCGGTGACCCTCAAACCCTGATTACCGGGATATCGGGGATTAAAGAGGCTAAAGACGGTGATATTACCTTTTTGGCAAACTCTAAATATGAGTCGTTAATCGCAGAAACTAAAGCTTCGGCGATTATTACTTCACGTGAAACGAGAGATTGTTCTAAACCCTTAATTAAAACGTTAGACCCTTCGGTATCTTTTGCTAAAGTTTTGGATCTGGTTTCTCCGACAATGAATTATCATCCCCGAGGTATTCATAAGGCCGCGGTAATTGACCCAACAGCGGTTATCGGAAAAAACGTTTCTATCGGCGCAAACGCTATAGTTGAAGCGAACGTCGAAATCGGCGAGGGAACTGTTATTTATGGAAACTGTTTTATCGGCTACGGCACTAAAATTGGTGAAAATTGTTTAATCTACTCTCAAGTATCAATTAGAGAAAAAACTCAAATTGGCAGTCGAGTTATCATTCATTGCGGCACTGTAATTGGCAGTGACGGGTTTGGCTTTGCCACAGTTGACGGTCTTCAGCAAAAGATACCGCAAATCGGTATAGTATTAATAGAAGATGACGTTGAGATCGGCGCTAACGTTACTGTTGACCGGGCTCGGTTCCATAAGACGATAATTGGTAAAGGAACAAAAATTGATAATTTAGTCCAAATCGCACATAACGTTATTATCGGTGAGAATTGCCTGATTGTCGCTCAAGCCGGTATTTCTGGAAGTACGGTTTTAGGTAACAGCGTTATTCTTGCCGGGCAAAGCGGTGTTGTTGGACATATTCGTATTGGCGACGGAGCAATTATTACGGCCAAAGGCGGTGTCACCAAGTCTGTTGATGCTAACAGCAAAATCAGTGGGTACCCGGCCCGGCCTCATTCTGAGTATCAAAGAATCCAGGCTTGCCTGCATCGGCTTCCCGACATTTCAAAACGGATCAAAGAGCTGGAAAAAAAGATTAATATTTTAGAATTAAAACTAAAGGAAAAAAATGCACATTCAGAGAACAATCAAAGGTAAACTAGTTTTTGAAGGTACAGGTCTTCATACCGGGAAACAATCAAAAGTAGAGTTATTACCGGCATCAGCCAATGCCGGGATACTTTTCAATCGAACTGATGTAAAAGATTCTCCTTCAATTAAAGCTGACGTTTATTCGGTTTTAGATCCGAAAAAGTTTCCTCGCCGGACATCGATAGGTCAAGGCGATACTTATGTTCATACGATAGAACATTTGATGGCCGCTTTACATCTTTTAAAAGTAGACAATATCCAGGTCAATATTTCGGGAAAAGAAATCCCCGGCCTAGACGGCAGCGCTAAAGAATATGTTAACGCTATTCGCAAAATAGGTCTTGTTGAACAAACAGCTAATCGTAAAGTTTTGGTTTTGCGTGAGCCGATTTGCCTGGAACAGGGTATTTCTACTCTCGTTGCTTTGCCGCATCCGCATTTGCGTATTTCATATGTTTTAAAATACGATAACCCGGTTATTGGGACACAATATGCCGATATAAGTATTAACGGCGAGTTAACCGATAACTTTTATGAAGCCAGGACTTTTTGTATTGAAGATGAAGTCAAACCTCTTTTAGATATGGGATTAGGCAAGGGGTCAAACTATGATAACACTTTGGTTGTCGGCAAAGAAGGGGTCCTTGAAAACAAGTTAAGGTTTCCTGATGAGTTTATTAAACATAAAGTTATGGATTTGATCGGTGACCTTTATTTGGCCGGTCCTATTCAAGCCCATATCATTGCTGTCAGGAGCGGCCATTCATTAAACATGAAATTATTGGATAAGTTGCGGCAGTACCGGGATAAAACCACAAACGCCGGTATAGGTTCTGGCGGGTTAGTACCGGCTTCCGGTGATCAACTTAACATTAAAGACATAATGCGGATTTTACCTCATCGTTACCCTTTTCTGCTTGTTGATAAGGTAACGGTAATCGCTGCCGGACAACGCGCCGTCGGCGTAAAAAATGTCACGATGAACGAACATTTTTTTCAAGGCCATTTCCCTTCTAAACCGGTTATGCCCGGCGTTTTAATCGTTGAGGCTATGGCTCAAGTTGGAGGAGTTTTGATGCTCGGCTGTGACGAACATTGCGGTAAACTGGCTTATTTTATGGCTGCTGATAAAGTTAAGTTCCGAAAAACTGTTGAGCCGGGTGACCAGTTAGTTATGGAAGTAGAAATTGGCCGGGTACGCAGTAGAACCGGTTCGGTTAATTCTAAAGCTTTTGTTGATGGAAAACTGGTAGCTGAAGCGGAACTGAAATTCGCTTTAGTAGATAACTAAAACATAAAACTTAAAACATAAATTTTAAATCTTATCTAACCATAAAAGACTTTCCTTAAATTATCTGTAACCCCAAAGTGATAATGTCCCCTTAGGGCAAAGTTAAAATGTCCCCTTTATAATTGCTATAATACTTCCAGCAAAGGAGGGTATTATGGCAGAAGGAGGCATTATTGTAATGAGGCAGGAG
>JAQTSA010000004.1 GCA_028711575.1 Candidatus Omnitrophota bacterium
GTGATATGAGCTGGAAAAAAATTACGCATCCTTCAGAAGTAGTTGCTGTAGGCGATGAAATCGATATTATGGTTTTGGGCTTTGATCGGGATAAAGGTAAAATATCGCTGGGTTTAAAACAGACAACACCCGATCCTTGGGAAGAAATAGATGAAAAGTTTCCGATAGATTCTTCAGTTAAGGGCCGGGTAACCAATATTCAGAATTATGGTATTTTTGTTGAATTAGAAAAGGGTATTGAGGGTTTAGTACATGTAAGTGAAATTTCCTGGACAAAACGTTTTTTGAATTTACAGGAAATGTTCGCGATAGGTGATACCGTAGAAGCCGTAATTATTGGTTCAGAGCCTAAGGAAAGGAAAATATCTCTAAGCATTAAGAAGCTGGAATCGGATCCTTGGCAGTCCGTAGATGGTCTGGTCACCATTGATGCTGTGGTTAAAGGTAATTTAATCGGTTATGGAGAAGGTTGCGCTTTTGTTGATCTTGTCGAAAATGGTTTGGAAGGTGTTGTTTATAATGAAGATATTTCTTGGACAAAAAGAGTAACTCGGGCTCAGGAAATTTTAAAACGGGGTCATAGTTATGATTTTAAAGTCTTAGGTGTTGATAAGGAACAAAGAAGAATCATTCTTGGAAGAAAACAGCTTCAGACCGATCCTTGGGAATCAATTATGGAAAAATTTCCGATAGATAGTATCGTTGAAGGCGAAGTTGTCAAAGTTACTAATTTTGGCGTTTTTGTTTCTATCGATGATGATCTGGAAGGTCTGGTTTTTTCCGGTGAAATTGACAAGGGAAAAATGTCCGGCTTAAATCCAGGGGATAAATTGCAAGTAAGAGTTATTAAAATAGACCCCGGTACCGCGAAAATTGGTTTATCGACCAATGTCGATGGCGAGACGGACTTTTCGGCTGAGCCGAATGATAATGAAGAATTGCTTGAAGATAATAATTACGGATCTGAAAGTGATGACGAGTAGTTCTTTAGCTGTTGGTGGTGGATAGATTGTAGTTTTTTCGATAGAGCACCCCCTCCTTAGATTAAAAAAGTCTTTGACCTTTTGTTTTGCATGACAGGCACTGTATACGGGAGTTTTATCTGTGGATAAGGAACTCAGTAAACTTATTGAAACCATAAAGAGGGATGCTGTAGATGTTATTCCTGAAAGTTCGCTTTTAGAAAAGGCGGCTTGTTCTGTTAAAGAAAATAAGCCTTTACGTTTAAAAATAGGTTTTGATCCGACAGCTAAAGACATTCATCTTGGGCATACTGTTCTTTTGAGAAAGTTAAGGAAATTACAGGATTTAGGTCATCAGGTTGTTTTAATTATCGGTGATTTTACAGCCAAGATTGGAGATCCTTCCGGGAGAACGGTACTTCGTCCGGTACTAACCGATTCACAAATAGCCCAAAACGCTCAAACTTATACCGACCAAACTTTTAAAATATTAGATATTAAAAGAACCGAGATCATTAACAATAGTGTCTGGTATAAGGATATGGCTGTTTCTGATTTTTTATCGCTTTTATCATCTTATACTCTGGCAAGAATTTTGGAGCGTGACGATTTTTCTCAACGGTTTAAGGAAAAAAAACCGCTGACAATGTTAGAATTAGTGTATCCGTTAATTCAGGGGTATGACTCGGTAATGTGTAAGGCCGATATAGAGTTTGGCGGTACAGATCAAAAGTTTAATCTTTTAGTCGGCAGAACGTTACAGGAAGTTTTTCATCAGCCGCCGCAGGCCATTGTTACTATGCCAATTTTGGTTGGTTTAGATGGTGTTAATAAAATGTCTAAATCCTTAGGTAATTATATCAGTGTTACCGAAGACCCCAAAGATATGTTTGGTAAGTTGATGAGTGTTTCTGACGAAGTTATGTGGGATTATTTTCGGCTTTTAACTGAAGAAGATATTCCTTCTTTACAAAAGATTCATCCCAAAGCGGCAAAACTGCATCTCTCTAAAACGATAGTGTCGCAGTATTATTCCCCAGAAGTCGCTGGACTCAAGCAGCAGGAGTTTGAACGGGTTTTTTCTGAACGAAAAGTCCCAAGTGATCTTTTAGAAGTTAGAGTTGGTTCAGAGCAGGGAGACATCGTTGAGCTCTTGGCTAAATCAGGCTTGGCAGCTTCTAAAAATGAAGCTCGAAGACTTCTAAATCAAGGCAGTATTTCTTTAGTAGAAAGCGGTGATTGTTTAAATTCAATAATTATCGATTCTCCGGTTATAAATATTCCATCTCAGGGTGTTATTTTCAAGGTTGGTAAAAAGAGATTTGTGAGATTTAAGCCCTAAGTAAAAGCGGTTTGTTTTTAATCGATAAAATGCTTGCAATTTAAAGCTTGGTTGTTATAATAAAATTCCAAAAAAACTTCGCTAAAGCACAGCATTGAAAATTCCAAATAGTCAAAGTAAGGTTGGTTTTTAACTAATTGTAAATCGATAGAAGATTTTAAGTTTTTAAATAACAGAAATAAAAGGAGGTAGACAATGGCGATCAAAGTAGCAATCAATGGGTTTGGTAGAATCGGGCGGAATGTTTTCAAGATTATCTCTGAAAGGAAAGATATTGAAGTCGTCGCGATTAACGATTTAACTGACGCTAAGACCCTGGCTCATCTTCTTAAATATGATTCGGTCTACGGTAAGTTTTCAAAATCAGTTTCATCAACAGCTGATGCTATAGTCGTTGACGGCAAAAAAATCAAAATTCTATCGGAAAGAGATCCTAAAACTCTTCCTTGGAAAACTTTAGAAGTTGATCTAGTTATTGAGTCTACGGGTGTTTTTCGTAAACGTGATCAGGTCGCCTGGCATATTGAAGCTGGAGCGAAGAAAGTTATTTTAACTGTACCGGCAAAGGATAAAGTTGACAACACAATAGTTCTTGGTGTAAATAACGAGCAGTTAAAAGATACCGATTTGATTGTGTCAAATGCTTCTTGTACTACCAATTGTCTCGCGCCGATAGCGAAAGTGTTGCATGACAATTTTATTGTTGTCGAAGGGTTGATGACGACAGTCCATGCTTATACCAATGATCAAAATATCCTGGATTTACCGCATTCTGATTTAAGAAGAGCAAGAGCTGCCGGGTTATCGATTATTCCAACAACAACTGGCGCGGCTAAAGCGGTTGGCCTGGTTATCCCGGATTTAGACGGAAAATTAAACGGTCTTGCTATGCGGGTTCCTGTGGCTACAGGATCTATTGTTGATTTAACAGTGAAGTTAGAAAAAGATCCTTCGATAGAAGAGGTAAATGCTGAGATGAAAAAAGCGGCAACGACTTCTATGAAGGGCATTCTGGAATACTGTGAAGACCCAATAGTGTCGGCTGATGTCATTGGCAATACCCACTCCTCTATCTATGATTCTTTAAGCCTTATCAAGTTAGGTAAGGGTTTCTTTAAAATTTTGTCCTGGTATGATAACGAATGGGGATATTCTTCTCGAGTTGTTGATTTGATTCCGTTAATGGTTAGGTAATAAGGGGTAAACTATGCCTAAAAAATCTGTTAGAAATGTAGAAATAAAGGGTAAAAAAGTAATTGCCCGGGTAGATTTTAATGTGCCGCTTAATGATTCCGGTGCTATTACTGATGATGGCCGGATTCGAGCCGCGATAGAGACTATTAAATTAATTCTCGATAAGTCTCCGGCAAAGCTGATTCTTATGAGTCACTTAGGCCGGCCAAAAGGCCAAGTCGTAGAAAAGCTGCGGATGAACCCAGTGGCTCAACGGCTCAAAGAGCTGATTGGCGAAGACGTTCTCAAGTTGGATGATTGCGTTGGCCCTTTAGTGGTTTCTCAGATTACCCAATCTTGTGAGCGTGTTATCTTGCTTGAAAACTTACGTTTTCATAGCGAGGAAACAAAAGGCGATGAATCTTTTGCTGAAGAATTGGCCAGTTTAGCTGATGTTTATGTTAATGACGCTTTTGGGACAGCTCATCGGGCTCATGCTTCAACTACCATTATCGCTAAATTTCTTCCTTCCTGTTTGGGGCTTTTAATGGAGAAGGAAGTTTCTTTTTTATCGACGGCTCTTTCTCCCGAGAAACCTTATGTTGTTATTCTTGGCGGGGCAAAAGTTTCTGATAAAATAGAAGTTATTTCTAGTTTGATGAACAAGGCCGATACTTTAATCGTCGGCGGGGCAATGGCCTATACTTTTTTAAAAGCCGAAGGCCAACCTGTAGGCTCTTCAAGGGTAGAAGCCGATAAGCTTGACGTGGCTTGCGCGATTTTAAAAGAAGCTAAAGAAAAAAACGTTTCAATTGTTCTTCCGGTTGACCATCTCGTTGTAGATCGAATCGATAATCCTTCTTCAAAAAAAGTGCAAACTGTTATCACTGAAGGATTTCTAGGCGTTGACATTGGCCCGGCAACGATTGAGTTATTTAAAGCTGAATTAAAGAAAGCAAAAACTGTTCTTTGGAACGGTCCTTTAGGTATATTTGAGCAGACCGATTACGCTCAAGGGACAAAATCTATTGCGTTGTATCTAGGTGATTTATCAGGCGTAACAGTTATTGTTGGTGGTGGCGATTCGGCCGCGGCGGCAAAAGAGTTTAATGTCGCTGATAAATTGTCTCATGTTTCTACCGGAGGAGGAGCTTCTTTGGAGTTCCTTGAAGGAAAAGAACTACCCGGTATTTCGGTGATTGCTGAAGCTTAATTAATCAAACATTTTTTATATCAAGAGAGGAGAGTTATGAGAAAATCTTTAATTGCCGGTAATTGGAAAATGCACAAAACAATTAATGAAGCTGTTCAATTGGTTACGGCTATTAAGAGAGAACTCGCGGACTATAAAGGTGCTGATATTGTTGTTTGTCCGGTCTATACGGCTTTAGCTTCGACTTTTGATGTTTTGATGGACACCGATATAGTTCTTGGAGCTCAAAATCTATTTTGGGAAACCCAAGGCGCTTTTACCGGCGAGATATCTCCGGTTATGATTAAAGATGCCGGCTGTGAATATGTAATTATTGGTCATTCCGAACGAAGAAAATATTTCAATGAAACCGAAGAAACTGTTAATAAACGTTTAAAAGCGGCATTAGCTGTAGGTCTTATTCCTATAGTATGTGTCGGTGAGACCTTAGAAGAGAGAGAAAGCGATAAGACTGAATCGGTCGTTAAATCTCAGTTAGAAGGCGGGTTTAAAGGGTTGCAGTCAATAGATGTTTTGGATGTTGTTATTGCCTATGAACCGGTTTGGGCAATTGGAACTGGAAAAACGGCAACGCCGGAACAAGCTCAGAATGTGCATAACTTTATTCGTCAATGGGTCAAACAAAACTTTTGTGAAGATACGGCTGATAAAATGAGAATCATATATGGCGGAAGCGTCAAGCCTGATAACGCTAAAGACCTTATGTCTCAAGATGATATCGATGGCGCTTTAGTTGGCGGAGCGGCTTTAGATGTCGGATCTTTTTGCAGTATAGTAAAAAACTGCACTATTAGTCTTTAAAACTGTGGAGTAACAAATGTATAACTTAATTTTAGTGTTTCATATTATAATAGTGTTGTCTTTGGTCGTTGTAATTTTGATTCAGCGCGGCCGAAGCGGTGGGCTAGTTGAAGCTTTGGGCGGAGTTGAGTCTATTTTTGGTACTAAGACCAGCTCTTTTTTTGTTAAGGCTACTGTTGTTTTGGCAATTATGTTTTTTCTTTCCTCAATGAGTTTGGCTTATTTATCAAAGCGGCAGGGTCGTTCGATAATTGAAACCTATTCCCAAAAACAAGAAAAAAATATATCACAGCCGGTAGAAACTGGCGATGTTAGTTTGCCGGTATCAGAGTAAAAAAAGATACATAACTGCTTGGGCGGGTAAAATTTCTTGACATAAACTTTGCCGTATGCTAATCTAAAAAAAGATGAAACGTCTTTTAATAATCTTAGTTTTATTTTTCTTTCCCTTAACTTTCATTCACGGTGAGCCGGCTGTAAAGGTAGATGTTTTTAAACAACAATCTAGAGCTTATCGTCAGGAAGGTTATAAGCTTCAATCGCGAGGCGACTTGCAGGGAGCATTGCCTTTTTATCAGAAGGCGATGGAAATGGACCCTTCTTATGTTGAGGCGATTAATGATGTCGGCGTTGTTCTTGAAGCTTTAGGCAACCAGGAAGGCGCTCTTAACATGTACAAACAAGTACTTGAAGTTGATTCCAATTATTTGCCGGCTTATACTAACTTGGCTTTCCTTTACGAAAAGCGCGGTGATATTAAAAATGCTACTTATTATTGGAAAAAAAGGTATCAACTTGGTAAAGCCGGTGACTATTGGACCGAAGTGTCTCGTCAGCACCTTTTGAAGTTGGGTACATATCCTGAAGTGCGCAAAGATATTATGGAAGAGAGCGCTCAGATGATTTCTCGGGAAGTAGTCTATAAACGGGAGCAAGAGCGCCTGCAAAGAATCGAAGAGGCAAGTTTACATTATAATATTGGCGCTGAACTGATGGCTCGGGGTGACTATTCTCAAGCAGTAAAAGAGTTAGAGACGGCTCTTTCAATCAGTCCTCCCGACAATGAACTAAAACAAAAAATAGTCGAAATGCACAAAAAAGCTGATATTCTAAATACCAAAGATTTGGCTATGATTAATACACAGGAAGCTTTAAATTTAATCGCGCAGGATAATTTCCTTTCCGCCGGAGAAAAGCTTAAAAATGCTCTTTCTGCAGTTTTTCGTATTGCTAAGGACCAGTAGCTTTAATACGAGCCTTTTTGTTCATTCTTTGTTTGAGCTAAAAAAATAAATTCGTATCACGTCTTTTGATTAATAATTACTAAAAGAAAGGGCAAAAGCTCTAAGGTTTGTAAAGTCGGGTATATATAAGTAATGTTAACCATTTAATCCCTCTAATTTTTGGTTGTTTTTTAAAGATATTTAGTAATGACAATCTTTTTCAAGGAGCTGATTTCTAGTAGCTAGGCACGTCTTATTCACTAATCCGGTAAAAATCCAACTGTTTTCAGTTTTAAATTTTAAACTTTAAATTTTAATTTTAAATTAATGTCTAAAAAAGTAATTTACCTTGTTGACGGGACTTCGATTTGCTATCGTTCGTTTTACGCGATAAATCTGTCTAATTCTAAGGGCGTTGAAACCGGCGCGGTTTACGGATTTTATCAGACGATTCAAAGGATCATAACTCAAAAAAAACCGGATTATTTAGCGGTTTGCTTTGATGTGTCTCGTAAAACACTTCGTCATGATAAGTTCGAGGATTATAAGGCGACAAGGTCTCCTTTGCCTGAGGGGCTAAAGGCTCAGATACCTGTTATTAGGGATATGGTTAAGATGATGGGCTTAAAGATAGTCGAACAAAAAGGTTTTGAAGCTGATGACGTAATCGCGGCTTTAACTAAAAAAGCTTTAGACGATGATCTCGATGTGGTGATTGTCAGCTCTGATAAAGATTTTTGTCAGTTACTTAAAGACCGGCAAGTCGCAATTTATAATCCCAATAAAGACCGGATGATTACTGCTGTCAGTTTTTTAAAAGATTATGGGTTCCAACCGGAAAACATAATCGATTATCTGGCTTTGATGGGCGACAGTTCTGATAATATCCCCGGCGCTAAGGGTATCGGAAAAGTTGGCGCGGCTAAGTTAATAATTAAGTACCGGACTATTGAGAATATCTTTGATAATCTCGAATGCCTCCCTACAAAAACAAAAGCTTTGTTAGAAGCAAGCCGTGATACCGTTGTTTTGAGTAAAGATCTTGTTACGTTGATGGACCCGGAATTAGCAGTTGATTCCAATAGTCTGACCTTAGGCTCAGTCGATAACGAAGCCCTTTTCAAACTGTTTACGGATTTAGAGTTTAAAAAGCTGATAAAGACTGTTTCTCATCAACCGCCGGCCATAAATTTACCTTTTAAAAAAGACATACCGCGATCATTTTTACAATCTAAAAACAAAAAGTTTTATTATTTTTTCAAACAGGGGATTTTTTATGTCTATGATGAAGATACTGAAGCGATCTATCAAACTGATTTAAAGGACTGTTCTCAGTTTCTCAGAGATGAAACCGTCCTTAAAGTGACATACGACATAAAAAAACAGCTTATTGAAAATAAAGATATTATTGTTAAGGGCCAGTGTTTTGACGTTAAAATCGCGGCTTACCTTATAGACTCTTCTTTAACTGATTATAGTCTGGATTCTCTTGATAGCCGCTATATCGGCGAAATGAGCAAAGAAATACCGGACAATTTTTATCCTTATTATATCAACCGTCTCTATCAGTTTTTATCAGTAAAATTAGAGGAAAATAATTTGAATTACCTTTTTTATGATATTGAAATGCCATTACGCTTTATTTTGGCTGATGTTCAGCGCCGGGGCATAGCTGTTGATCTTAAAATTTTAGAATCACTTTCCGGCAAATTAAAGTCACGGATTGCCAGTGTTAAAGAAAAAATATTTTCAATTGCCGGGCATGATTTTAACCTTAACTCTCCGGCTCAGGTTCAATTAGTTTTATTTGAAGAACTAAAAATTCCGCCGGTTAAAAAAACTAAGACCGGTTTTTCGACCGGCGAGGACGTGCTTGAGGCGTTATCAAAAAATTATCCTATCGCTGCTCTTTTGCTTGAATACCGTCACTTAAACAAATTGTTTGGTACTTATGTCGCGCCGTTGATCGATATGGTTTCCAATTCTCAGGGGCGGTTGCACGCGGCCTTTAACCAGACCGCGACTCAAACTGGCAGGTTGTCGTCGTCTTCTCCTAATTTGCAAAGCATTCCCGCTCGGGGAGAATTTGCCGATTACTTAAGGCGGGCTTTTGTATCCGATTTTAAACCGGGATTTATTTTAGCTTGTGATTATTCTCAGAACGAATTAAGAATCCTTGCTCATTTTTCTTTGGATAAACTGCTAAAAGAGGCTTTTGTAAAAGATTGGGATATCCATACCTTTACGGCCTCCCTTTTATTCGGAGTTAACGAAGATTCGGTAGATACTAATCAGCGTAACCTGGCTAAGCGGGTTAACTTTGCGATTATTTATGGAATGAGCGCTTATGGATTGTCCCGGGAGTTAGCGATTAGTCCGCTTGAAGCTAACGCTTTTATTAACGATTATTTCCAGCGTTATTCAAAAGTTAAAAACTATATTGAAAGTATTTATAAACAAGTTAAAAAGACCGGGTTTGTTCGTACCGTTTTAGGCCGGATTCGTTATTTGCCGGATTTTAACAGTTCCAATCATCAGTTAAGAGAGTTTGCTCATCGTCAGGCGGTTAATACTCCGATCCAGGGATCTTGTGCTGATTTGATTAAGTTAGCGATGGTTAAGATCTTTCGAGAATTTGCTAAAGAAAATCTTCAATCAAAGCTTATTATCCAGATCCATGATGAATTAATTTTTGATGTTCCGCAAAACGAGCTTGAGCAAGTTATCGAAATCGTCCAAAGGAATATGGAACATAGTTTTAAACTGAAAGTCCCTCTGAAAGTTAATGTTAAGTACGCGAAAAATTGGGGTGATATCAAAGGTTATGAGTAAAAAACCGCAACTAAAAGTTCTCTTTGCTTCTTCGGAAGTTTTTCCTTTTGCTAAAACCGGAGGCTTAGCCGATGTTAGCTCTGCTTTACCTAAAGCTTTAACTCTTCTTGGCTGTCAGGTTGCTGTTTGTATGCCGATGTATAAGAATATTGTCGCTGATGATTTAAAGATTGTTAATTCGTCAGACCGAGTTTCTTACGCTCATTGCAGCCGCTCGGGAGTTGATTATTATTTTATTATTCATGATGATTTTTTTAAGCGATCAGGAATTTACGGAGAAGCTAATCTTGATTACACGGACAATCTTGAC
The DNA here is from genome assembly GCA_028711575.1 of Candidatus Omnitrophota bacterium. GTDB lineage: Bacteria > Omnitrophota > Gorgyraeia > Duberdicusellales > 4484-171 > JAQTSA01. The sequence continues at coordinate 9,857 of JAQTSA010000004.1, forward strand.
CGTTTTTCATTCTTTTCCCAGGCGGTCTTAGAATTAGCGAAAGAATTGAACTTTTCTCCCGATATTGTTCATATAAATGACTGGCAAACTTGTTTAGTCGCTGTCTATTTAAAAACTCTATATGCCAAAGACGGTTTTTTAAATCGCGCTAAAACAATCTTAACTATACATAACCTGGCTTACCAAGGTATTTTTGAGCGGAATCAGTTTAAATCTATAGGGTTGCCGCAAACATATTTTTCCCAGAATTGTTTTGAGTTTTACGGTAAAATTAATCTTCTTAAGGCCGGAATAATTTTTTCTGACATTGTAAATACAGTAAGTCCCAGCTATGCCCGAGAGATTCAGACAAAAAGACATGGCTGCGGATTAGAAGGTGTTTTGCGTAATCGCAAAGCTGACCTTTACGGAGTGATAAACGCGATTGATTATGATATCTGGAATCCGGCGGCTGATAACTTTATTTATAAAAAATATAGTAAAGACAAACTCGCCAATAAAGCGGTTAATAAAGCCTTAATCCAAAAAGAATTAAACTTAAAAGTCGATTCTAAGGAAACCCTTTTTGGTATGGTTACAAGGTTAGCTGAACAAAAAGGCCTCGACATTCTCATAACGTCTTTAGCCCGGGAACTCAATCGTATTCAGTTGATAATCATCGGGGTCGGAGAAGTTCTTTATCATGAAAAGTTGAAGCGGTTAGCTGAAAAGTTTCCTCATCGTTTTTCGTTTAATGAAACATATAATGAAGATTTAGCGCATAAAGTATACGCGGCAAGTGACTTTTTTTTAATGCCTTCCCGGTTTGAACCTTGCGGATTATCTCAGATGATAAGCTATAAATACGCGACTATCCCTCTGGTTCATCATACCGGTGGCCTTATCGATACGGTTGCCGATATCGAAAGCTCGGGTGGAGGGATTGTTTTTAAAAAATATGATTCAAAGAGTTTAAGTTTTGCTTTTGAGCGGTCATTGGCCTTGTCAGGTAATAAAAATGAAATTTTAAAAATAAGACAAAAAATCGCCGGCTATAATTTTTCTTGGCAAAAAACTGCTAAAGAATACTTGGAGTTATACAAAAAAGCAGAGCGATTAGAGGTTTCTTTGTAATATGCTAGTTTGTGGTCTAACCGGAAACTTTTCAAGCGGAAAAACGTTGGCTTTGGGGATATTAAAGGACAAAGGTGCTGATGTCCTCAGCTGTGATGAATTAGTCCATAGTTATTACCGCGATACAAATTCCGAGGTATTCAAAAAGGTTGCCGCCCTTTTTCCTGACGCAACCGACGCTTTCGGTATTTCCCGGGTAAAATTAGCCGGCAGAGTTATTGCTAATAAAACTGATAGACTCAAATTAGAAAGTATCGTCCATCCTCGGGTGATTGCTGACTTAAAAAAATGGATTAAAGCGGCCCGGGGAAAAAAGGGTATAGCTATTGCTGAAGTACCTTTGCTTTTTGAGAAAAATCTAGCTGATCTTTTCGATTACACAATTCTTGTTTATGTTAAACGCCAGCAGTTAATTTCCCGGATTGTGAAACAAAAACGGTTTTCTAAAAGTCAGGCTGAAAAAATGTTGTCGTTATTCCTTCCGATAAGAAAAAAAATAAGGGAAGCGGATTTCTTGATCGACAACAATTCGAATCTTAAAATATTCAGGAAGAATATAGATTGTGTGTTTAACAGTTTAAACAAAATTAATATTTAAACGGAGCATGTATGTTTTCATGCTAACAGGAGGTTTTTATGAATGAGAGAGTTGATATTGCGGCTTTGAAAGAAATGAAAATTTCAGAGCTGAACAAGACCGCGAAAAGTCTTAAAATTAACGGAATAAGCGGAATGAAAAAACAAGACCTTATATTTACGATTTTACAGGCTAATGCCGAGAAAGAAGGTCTTATGTTCGGCAGCGGAGTTTTGGAAGTTTTGCCGGAAGGGTTTGGTTTTTTGCGTTCCGGGAACTATAACTATCTTCCTTCACCCGACGATATTTACGTGTCGCCTTCACAAATAAGAAAATTTGCCCTTAAAACCGGCGATACAGTAAGTGGGCAAATCCGTCCGCCGAAAGATAATGAAAAGTATTTTGCCCTTTTAAAAGTAGAAGCCGTTAACTTTGAAAGCCCGGAAGCGTCTCGGAACCGGGTTCTTTTTGATAATTTAACGCCAATATATCCCAAAGACCGGTTTATTATGGAAAGCGGCCCGGAAGAGCCGTCGACAAGAATAATGGATTTGCTTTGTCCGATTGGTAAGGGACAGCGCGGTACGGTTGTTGCTCCGCCATACAGTGGTAAAACGGTTTTAATGCAGAAAATAGCTAACGCCATAACCAAAGCTTATCCTGACGTAATTTTGATCATTCTTTTAATCGATGAACGTCCGGAGGAAGTCACAGAAATGAAGATGACGGTTAAGGGTGAAGTTATTTCTTCTACTTTTGATGAGCCGGCTCAACGGCACGTTCAGGTGGCTGAGATGGTCTTAGAGAAGGCCAAGCGCTTAGTGGAACACAAGAAAGACGTAGTTATACTGCTTGACAGTATAACCCGTCTAGCAAGAGCCTACAACCTCGTTGAGCCTCATTCGGGACGTATCCTTTCCGGCGGTATTGATTCTAACGCTCTTCATAAGCCAAAGCGATTCTTTGGCGCGGCCAGAGCTTTGGAAGAGGGGGGGTCGTTGACGATTATGGCAACAGCTCTCGTTGATACCGGCTCTCGGATGGATGATGTTATTTTTGAGGAATTTAAGGGAACCGGAAACATGGAAATTACTCTTGACAGAACCCTTTTTCAAAGGAGAATATACCCTTCAATTGATATTAAACGGTCCAATACCCGTAGAGAAGAGCTGCTTATCGATGCTGACGAGTTGAAGCGAATATGGGTGCTTCGTAAAGCCTTAAATGAGTTGAGCTCAGCTGAAGCTTTGGAATTATTGCTGGAAAAGCTCTCAAAAACGAAGAATAACATTGAATTTCTGTTAAGTCTTAATAAATAAGAGGTTAAGCTTAACTAGAAACTAAAAAATTTATAAAGGGAGGTTGTAAACATGAAAACTAAAGGGCATCCGAAATATGAGATGACAACAATTATCTGTGCTTGCGGCAATGTCATTCATACTCGGTCAACAAAAAAAACGATTAACGTTGAAATTTGCGCTAATTGTCATCCTTTTTTTACGGGAAAACAGAAATTTGTTGATTCCGAAGGCCGGGTTGATAAGTTCATAAAGAAGTACGGCAAAAAGAAGTAATTTTAAGGTTTAGCTTTTGATATTTTGACATAATAGTAAAACTCCAAAAGCATAAACTCTTGAAAGTCCAAGCAAAATCTATTTTTCCAGTTGTAACAAGAAAACAGGGTAAACTGACACCTAAAAATGATTAAGTTTGATAAGCTGCGCCAAGAACATCAAAGCCTTTCCCAGGAATTATCTTCTCAGGATGTTTTTAAGAATCGAGACCGTTACGCTAAGCTTTCTAAGCGGTTTTCCTTTCTTGAAAAACTTCTTGCCTTGGTTGATATCCGCGATCAGTATTTAAACGAAAAGAAAGGCCTTCAAGGGTTGATCGATGAACCCAGCGACGATGAAGCTATGAAATCGCTTTTTTGCGAAGAGATGGAATCGCTGATTTTGAAAATAAAATCTGTTGATGAAGAGATAGAAGAAAAAATATTTCAGGAAAGCGCGCCGGATCATGACGTAATAATTGAGATACGTTCCGCGGCCGGCGGCGATGAAGCGGCGCTTTTTGTTGCTGCGCTTTTTAAGATGTACAATCATTATTGCGACTTAAAAGGCTGGTCGCTTGAGGTCTTAAGCTCGCATCCTACAGAGATAAAGGGTTTCAAAGAAATTAATTTTTCGGTTAGCGGTCGAGGGGCTTTTGCCCATTTAAAGTATGAAAGCGGAGTTCATCGCGTTCAACGTGTTCCGGTGACTGAATCAAGCGGGAGAATTCATACTTCAACGGCGACGGTAGCAATGCTGATTGAACCGAAAGAAGTCGAGCTTAACATTAATCCCGAAGACTTAAAGATTGATACTTATCGTTCTTCCGGTGCCGGCGGTCAGCATGTTAATACAACCGATTCGGCAGTTAGAATAACACATCTTCCTACGAATATCGTTGTTGCCTGTCAGGCCGAGAGGTCTCAGATTAAAAATCGGGAAAAAGCAATGCGGGTTTTAAAAGCCAGGATTATGGCTGGAGTGCGGGAGGAAGAAGAAAAAAAAGTTACAACTGAAAGAAGAATTCAGGTTGGAACCGGCGACCGCAGCGAGAAAATAAGAACATATAATTTTCCTGAACGCCGGGTCACCGATCACAGGATCAACTTAACTTTATACCGGTTAGAATCAATACTTGAAGGGGATCTTGACGAAATTGTTTCCAGTCTTATTAAGGCCGAACGAAAAAAAATATATGAAGCTCAAGGATTGGTGTGATCTAAATAGAAAATTTTTTACTGAAAGTGATTTCCGATATTTAATAAATACTAATTTTTCTTTTGAATCCTGTTTTGAGACTAGTACGGTATTTTTATCGGATGAGAATGTTGTTTTTTTAAACCGAGTTCTTGATCGTTACCGCAACGGTGAGCCTTTAGCCTATATATTGGGTAAAGAAGAGTTTTACGGCTTGGAATTTAAGGTAAATCCGGACGTTTTAATCCCGCGTAAAGAAACTGAATTAATCGTCGAATATTGTATAGATTTGATTCAAAGCCGAAAATTTGTTAAAGTTTTAGATTTATGCTGTGGAAGCGCTGTTATCGCGATAACGGTTAAAAAAATGACAGCTATGGCTTTAAATCTTACAGCGGCGGATATCAGTGAAAAAGCTTTAGCTGTGGCTAGCGAGAACTCTCAAAAACATAATCAGAACATACGCTTTGTAGCAAGCGATTTGTATTCGGCTCTTGAGGGTGAGAAATTTGACCTTATTATTTCTAATCCTCCTTATGTAAAAACCGGCCAAATAGAAGGTTCTTTAAAGTTTGAGCCAATAATTGCTCTTGATGGCGGGTTTGACGGATTATTTTTTATTCGAAGGATATTAGCTGAATCTTTAATCTTTCTTAATCCATCGTCCTGTTTGGTAATCGAAATCGGCTATGATCAGCGGTTAGAGGTAATCGAGCTTGCCTCAAAGTATGGATATGATATTATAGGCTGGGTGAAGGATTATAGCCAACATTTTCGCGGTATTGTTTTAAGGCTAAAAGAAACGAAAAATCAATAAACTGAAAATAAAATCTTTTAGATTTAGAGGTTAAAATGGACAAATTCATAATTCAAAAATCGTCGTTAAAGGGTGAAGTTAAGATTAGCGGTTCTAAGAATGCTGCTCTGCCGGTTATGGCGGCAACTCTTTTAACTGATGGGCAATGTGTCATAAAAAATGTGCCTGATTTAAGTGATATTCGAACAATGGTTAAGATTTTGGAATGCTTAGGCAAGGAAATAAAGTTTGAAGAAAACACTCTGATCGTAAAGAAAAGCTCAAAGAAGCTAAATCCCGGTTTTATTGCTCCTTATCGATTGGTTCGGACGATGCGGGCATCTTTTTGTTGTTTGGGTCCGCTTTTAGCCAAACGAAAAAAAGCTAAAGTAGCCTTACCGGGGGGCTGTGTAATCGGCCCTCGACCAGTAGATCTGCATTTGAAAGGTTTAAGTCAATTAGGGGCTAAAGTTTCGATTGAAAATGGCTATTGTGTCGCTGGCGGCAAAGATTTAAAAGGTTGTCATCTATATTTAGGCGGACAATTCGGTTCTTCAGTTCTTGCTACCGCTAACGTTTTAATGGCCGCGACTTTAATTGAAGGTAAAACTGTTATTGAACACGCGGCCTGTGAGCCGGAAATTGAAATGTTGGCATTATTTTTAAAAAGTATGGGTGCTGATATTGAGGGTGAAGCAACGCCATTGATTACCGTTCGGGGCCAAAAAAGCCTCTCGGGAACAACTTTTGAAGTTATACCGGACAGGATTGAGGCTGCTACGTTTATTGCCGCTGCTTTAGCTACAAAATCCAGCATTACATTAACCGGTGTAAATCTTAAACATCTTACGGCGGTAATCGATGTTGTAAAGATGATTGGCGGACAAGTTATAGAAACTAATGGCGCCTGCCGGGTAAATGTTCCTTCGAAATTGTCTCCGGTAAATATTACAACTTTTTCCTATCCCGGGTTTCCGACCGATCTGCAAGCTCAGTTTATGGTAGCGTTAAGTTTGGCTTCTGGCATATCGCTGATTACTGAGAAGATTTATCCTGACCGATTTATGCATGTAGCCGAACTAAACAGAATGGGCGCTTCGATTCAGCGCAGCGGCCCTTACGCCATTATTGAAGGTAAAGAGGCTTTATTTGGCGCTGAGGTAATGGCTTCAGATTTAAGGGCTTCAGCGGCTTTAGTTATCGCTGGGCTCGCCGCTTTGGGTAAAACCGAAGTATTAAGAGTTTATCATATTGACCGGGGTTATGAAAAAATAGAAGAAAAGTTCAGTAAACTAGGGGCTAAAATCAAGAGAGAAAAACAGTAAATACCAAAATAAAAAATTAAAGCGATACTTGGGATTTTGCTGTTTGTTAAAGAGCATTTTTAAATTTGAAAATATGCAAGTTTTAGTGATTGATAATTACGATTCATTTACTTATAACCTCGTTCAATATTTGGAAGAGCTTGGCGCAAATACTATCGTTTTTAGAAACGATAAAGTTAGTTTACGCCGTTTGAATAAACTTTCTTTTGAAAAAATACTGATATCTCCCGGCCCGGGCACGCCGCTTGATTCGGGAATAAGCCGTGATGTTATAATTGAATTTTACAAGCGGACTCCGATACTGGGAGTTTGTCTGGGGCATCAGTGTATTGGTTATAATTTTGGCGCGAAAATTGTTCGGGCATCGAGAATAATGCATGGTAAAACATCGCTTATTGAACATAATAATCGTGGCATTTTTAAAGGATTGAAGAATCCTTTTTTAGCTACAAGATATCATTCTTTGATTATTAAACGAGACACTTTGCCTGATAATTTAGAGGTTACCGCCTGGACGAAAGATGGTATAATAATGGGCGTTAAAGAAAAGAAATATCCTTTATTTGGAGTGCAGTTCCATCCCGAATCGATATTAACAGAGGAAGGCCGGAAAATGTTATTGAATTTTCTTGAAATTTAAGGTTTATAAATTCATATTTAGTAATAATGGGCATTAAAACTTCTATATCCAGGCTGGTAGATAAAAAAGATTTGAGCTTCCAAGAGGCTAAATTGGTTTTTGAGGATATTTTTGAAGATAAAGCCGAAGAAACCCAAATAGCGGCTTTTTTTACAGCTTTAAAGATCAAGCAGGAAACTGAAGCTGAACTTTCAGCCGCCGTTGATGTTATCCGGGCCAGGTCAAAAAAAATAAACAGCCGGGACCGGTTCTTAGGTGTTACCGATAAAGATGACTGTCTTTTTGACACTTGCGGTACAGGGGGGTCAGGCGTTAATAAATTTAATATTTCAACGGCTGTCGCTTTTGTCGTTAGCTCTTTAGGGATTAAAGTTGCTAAACATGGAAATAAAGCTATGTCTTCCAATTGCGGCAGTGCCGATGTTTTAGAATCATTAGGCGTCAATATCTTAGCTGATTCTTCAGTTATGGAATCAGCGATTAAGGATATCGGTTTTTGTTTTTTATATGCTCCGATGTATCACAGCGCTTTAGCGAAAGTTGCTAAAATAAGAAGAGATCTTGGAATCCGTACGATATTTAATATTTTAGGTCCACTTTGTTCTCCGGCCGAACTTACTCATCAACTTTTAGGAGTTTATTCCAGAAGTTTTGTCCCGGTTGTGGCTCGGGTTTTAAAAAGAGCCGGTATACGTTCAGCTTTTGTTGTATATAGTGAGGACTTAAAAGATGAAATATCCTTAAGCGCTCCGACTTTTGTCGCCCATCTTAAGGGCAAAACAGTTAAAAATTTTACATTAAAAGCCTCAGATTTTGGCTTGAAGCCGCTTAAGCTTAAAGATCTTGAAGTCAAAAATGCTAAAGAAAGTGCCCGGGTTATTCAAGAAATTTTTAAAGGTGTAAAAGGGCCTAAAAGAGATATTGTTTTAGCTAACGCGTCAAGCTGTTTTTATATTTTGGGTAGGGTTAAAACCCTTAAAGCCGGGGTGGTTTTAGCTTCGGACTTAATTGACAGCGGAAAAGTTATCAAGCAGTTTAATAATTTTAAAAAGTTCGTAAAAAACTAATGCATAAAGTATTATCTTTAGTTATTGAAGCCAAGAAAAGAAGAATTGAAGTCTTGAAAAAGAATATCGAGGCTTTACGTTCCTTAGCTAAAAAACCTTCCGGTACCGCCTTATCATTTAAAGCGGCGTTATCTCGCGATAAAAAAATTTCGATGATCGCTGAATTAAAACAAGCTTCACCTTCATCGGGCGTGCTCAGGAAGGTTTTTAATCCAGTTGAGATAGCTAAGATTTATCAAGACCTGAAAGTTAACGCCCTTTCAGTCTTAACTGAAGAAGAGTTCTTTCTCGGCAAGCTCCAGTATATTGAGGATATTAAGAAAAAAGTCTCGTTGCCGATATTGCGAAAAGATTTCATTCTTGACGAAGCTCAAGTTTTTGAGACAAAGGCTGCCGGCGCTGACGCGATATTGCTGATAATGGGCATTTTAAATGATTCAAAATTCGAAACGCTTTATAATTTAAGTAAAGAATTAGGCTTGGACGTTGTGGTTGAGGTACACACTGAAAAGGAACTGAAAAAAGTTTTAAAATTCGGTGTTGATATAGTAGGGATTAACAACCGGAATTTACATACTTTTAAAGTTGACATAAAAAAAACAGAGAAATTAATACCGTTTATACCTTCCAATGTCTTAAAAATAAGCGAAAGCGGAATAAGCAGCACCAAAGATATTCTATGGCTGAAAGGTCTGGGGGTTAATGCCGTACTGATCGGCACGGCGATTATGCTTTCTGATGATATCGCGTTGACAGTTAATCAGATGCATATTGATAAGTAATTTATATTTTTAAAATGATAAAAATAAAAATTTGCGGTATTACTAATCTTGAAGACGCTTTATTCTGTTCTTCTAACGGGGCGGATGCTTTGGGCTTTATTTTTGCCGTTAAAAGTCCCCGTTGCCTTAAGCCGCGGCAGGCAAAAAAAATAATTGAAAAGCTTGACCCTTTTATTACAAAAATCGGTGTTTTTATGGATCAAGAGCCGGAAAAAGTCCTTGAATTGGCGCGTTATCTAAAGCTTGATGGTCTGCAATTCCATGGCAATGAAAGCCCCAATTATTGCCGGAACTTTTCTGAAGAATTTAAAGTCATCAAGGTTCTTTTTCCCGAAAATAGTCCTTTTGAAGTCAAAGTGAATAAATATAAAAACCTGACTTTTTTGTTTGATATTCCCTATAAGGATAAAAAGGATAAAGGCCTTTTTTTCTCTCGGGAGATTCTCGATGAGATAAATTATTTGATATCGAAAAAAGTAAGGGTCATTCTTTCCGGTGGAATAAACAGCACTAACATTTCAAAGCTTAAAAAAAATAAACCTTATGCTTTTGATGTTTGCAGCAGCATAGAAACAATTGTCGGCAAAAAGGATAAAGCGGCAGTTAAACAGTTAATTGGAGCAATAAAAAAATGAAGTTGCCTGATAAAAGAGGATATTACGGGTCTTTTGGCGGTAAGTTCGTGCCCGAGACTCTGTCTTTTTGTTTAAACGAATTAGAATCGGCCTATCGAACTGCTTTAAAAGATAAGCAATTTAAGAAAAAAGTCTCAGCCCTTCTTATAGAATATGCTAATCGGCCGACACCGTTATATTATGCTGAAAAGCTGAGTTCAAAGTTCGGTATGAGAATTTATCTCAAAAGAGAAGACTTGCTTCATACCGGTGCTCATAAGATTAATAACGCTCTTGCTCAAGCGATGTTAGCTAAGTTTATGAAAAAGCCCAGGATCATTGCTGAGACTGGAGCCGGCCAACATGGCGTTGCGGTAGCCACGGCAGCTGGTCTTTTAGGGTTTAAATGTGATATTTATATGGGCGCCGCTGATGTGTCGCGTCAAAGCATGAACGTGTTTCGGATGAAAGTTTTAGGAGCAAATGTTATTAGTGTTAACACTGGTTCTAAAACTTTAAAAGATGCCTGCAACCAGGCAATTCGTGATTGGGTTAGCAGTGTTGACAATACTTATTATCTTATCGGATCAACCATTGGCCCTCACCCCTATCCGGAAATGGTTCGTAATTTTCAATCAGTTATCGGTATTGAAGCCAGAAAACAGATACTTCAAATCCGGGGCCGTCTTCCCGATTTTCTTGTTGCCTGTGTTGGCGGCGGGAGTAATGCTATTGGTCTTTTTTATCCTTTTTATAAGGATAGCAAAGTTAAATTCATTGGGGTTGAAGCTGCCGGTTTAGGTTTAATGAGTGACAATTCAGCTTCTTTGGCTAAAGGCCGGGTTGGGGTTTTTCAAGGTGCTAAGTCCTTTTTACTCCAAGATTGCTTTGGCCAGGTTAAAGAGGCTCATTCTGTTGCCCCGGGCCTTGATTATCCCGGAGTAGGTCCGGAACATTCTTTTTATAAGGAAACTAAACGTGCTGAATATGTAACGATTGATGATAAAGAAGCTCTTTGGGGATTTAAGACCCTTTCGGAAATCGAAGGCATTATTCCGGCGCTGGAGTCGTCTCATGCTATCGCTTACCTTAAACGGTTAGCTCCTTTGAATAGAGGTAAGACCGTTATAGTATGTCTTTCCGGCCGAGGCGACAAGGATTTAAACATTGTGATGGAACAACTTGGTGACAAATGAGAATCGAAGATAAATTGAATCAGCTGAAAGCTAACAATCAAAAAGCCTTTAATGTCTACGTGCCTTTTGGTTACCCAACAATTAAGGCTAGTCGCGATATTGTTTTGACTCTTTTTGATAATGGTGTAGATATTGTCGAGTTAGGAATTCCTTTCTCTGATCCTTTAGCTGACGGCCCGATTATTCAGGAGGCGACTTCAGTAGCTTTAGGCGGTGGGGCTAACGTGGATAAGATGTTTGATTTTCTTGCTCAGATAAAGGAAAAAACCGACAACCCGATTGTGATAATGACTTATTTTAACCCGGTGTTTGCTTACGGAGTAACTTCTTTTTTTAAAAAGATGAAAAAGGTGTCTTGTTCAGGAATTATGGTAGTCGATTTACCTTTAGAAGAAAGTCAAGACTATCTTGAAAAGACCAGAGACTACAATTTAGAACCGATATTTTTTATAACTCCGACCACTTCAAGCTCACGGGCTGAAAAGATAGCAAAAATTTCTCGGGGATTTATTTATTATATTTCAGTTAAAGGTACTACCGGCCCTCGGGATTTGGTTTATCCGGTACTGAAAAAAAACATTGATCAGCTCAAAAAAATAACAGAAACTTCAATTTGTGTCGGTTTTGGAATTCACGAAAAGAAACAGGTGCAAGAGATAAATAAATTTGCTGACGGAGTTATCATCGGCAGTGAAATAGTAAGCTTTATTGCCCGAGAGCATAAATCTAAAGGCTTTCTGGCCAAATTAGGCAAAAAAGTTCGTTCCTTAAAAGGTTAGCCAACCTAAGAACTTAAATACAAGGAAATTATTATGTACCAAATAAATAAAGTGAGCGGTTTAACGACAATAGTTTCTTCTTTTAAGGGGGTTGAAACTGCTTCCTTGGGGTTTTTTCTTGATGTTGGGTCTCGCTTTGAGACTAAAGAGTCTAAGGGTATCGCGCATTTTTTAGAACATCTTCTTTTCAAAGGCAGCGGCAAATACTCTTATAAAAAAATTAAGCAGGAAATAGAGGGCCGGGGAGGAGCTTTAAACGCTTTTACTTCTCATGAGATTACGGCTTATTATGCCTATTTTCTGAAAAAGAATTTTGATAAAACATTTGATATTTTGTTTGATATGGTTTGCAACCCTTTATTGCGTGATTCGGACATTGAGAAAGAGCGGACAGTTATTTTAGAAGAAATAAAAATGTATAACGATCTTCCTTCTTCTCGGGTTCAGTCTTTGCTAGAATCCCTAATCTGGCCAAAACATCCTTTAGGCGAGGAAGTTTTAGGGAATCCTGAAACTGTGGCAAGTATTGGCCGCGGTGATTTAAAAAAATTTAAAGAAAGATACTATTCGCCGGAAAATATAGTTTTTTCTTTTTGTGGTGATATTGAGCGAGATGATTTGCTGGAAAGAATAACCGGCCCAATCCGGTCTATTCCGTCTGGTGCGGCCGCTAAAAAAAGCTTATCGCCGAAAAGTCTTCAAGGGTTGAACATAACTGTTGAGTCTAAAAAATTGGAGCAAGCCTATCTTTGTCTGGGGTTTCGTTCTTTAAGTTATCAAAGTGAATTTTTGCTTTGTGGCGAACTGGTAAATGTTTTGCTGGGAGCTAATATGAGCAGCCGTTTATTTGAGGAAGTTAGAGAAAAAAGGGGTCTTTGCTACGATATATCTACTGATGTCAGAAAATATAAAGATAGCGGTGCTTTTGTTGTTAGTTTGGGTTTAGACAAGGCTAAAGTCTTAATAGCCCTTAAAGCGATATTGGAACAATTGAATAAAATAAGGAATATTCCTGTTTCCAAGAGTGAATTATCTCGAGCAAAAGATTTCTTTTTGGGTCAATTAGCTATGCTGTTAGAGCGGCCTCAGGGGCGGATGTTTTATCTGGCCGAGAACTATCTCGCTCAGAAAAAAGTTAAGCAGTACCGGCAGATTCAGGAGGAAATAAACAGAATAACGCCTCAGGATATACAGAAAATAGCCGCGCTGATTATTGATCAAAAAAACATGGCCCTTGCTTGTATTGGTGATTTTGATTTTAATTTTAAAGATAAAATATACAAAACAATTGTTGGATAACAAGGAGGCAATTATCGTAAAAATAGAGTTAGAGGATAAGGGACAGGTTTTAAGGCTTGCTGATTTTTGTTTGGAGAAAAAAGCTGAAGATATAGTAGTTCTCGATTTAAGAGACCTATCAACTCTGTATGATTATTTTCTTATTTGTTCCGGGACATCTAATCAGCAGGTTAAAGCGATCAACGAACATCTTATAAAAAAAAGTAAAGCCGCGGGATTTAAGATTCATTATTATCAGCGGGAAGATGATTCCGGTTGGATGCTCCTAGACTACTTCAATATCGTTGTTCATATTTTTGAAAAAGAAATAAGAAAGTTTTACAATCTGGAAACTCTGTGGAGCAACGCCAAAAAAATTTCTATCGATAAATAAAAAACAAAAAACAAAAAAATTTAAAAAATTTATTCAAAAATTGTTGACAACCTTTTTTTATTTTGCGACAATAAAATTGTGATCATTAGTCCGGCGAATGTCGGAAAATAAAAAGGAGGTGATACATGGCAGTTAAAAAAGCAAAGAAAGCAGCACCGAAGAAAAAAGTTGTAAAGAAAGCAGCAGCGAAAAAAGTTGTAAAGAAGGCAGCTCCAAAGAAGAAAGTAGCAGCAAAGGCTAAAAAGAAATAAAGATTAAATAATCTTTAAAATCTTTGTATGCACTATATGAAATAAACAACAACTTGAGAAAAACCCCGCGTCGCAAAACGCGGGGTTTTTTTATTTTCGGCTAAAGTAAAAAATCCTTACCTGTAAAGCTTTTTTTTATTTCTTTCAAAATAAAAGTCGAGGTTAGTTCTCTTTTATTTTAAAGTTTTTATGATATAATCCAAGAGGGTAAATTAAAATGATAAAAGGGAGATGGCTTTATGTTTACAGGTATAGTTCGGGAAGTCGGTTCTGTCGCCGGCAAAATTAAGAGAAGTTCTTTAACTAAGTTTATTGTCAAGGCAAAGGAAATTTCTAAAATAGCTGAACTCTCCGACAGCATCGCTTTGAACGGTGTTTGTCTGACCGTTATCTCAAAAAACAAAGATTTGATTTCTTTTGATGTTGTTGAGGCAACTCTTAAGGATACAACTTTAGATCTTATTCGTATCGGTCAATTGGTCAATCTTGAACCGGCTCTGACTGTCGGGGATAAACTGGGCGGCCACTTTGTTCTTGGGCATGTTGATTCTAAAATTAAACTTAAAAAGATAATTAGACGGAATGAGTATTATCAGCTTCATCTGGAGCTGACTCCAAAGATTAAAAAATATATTGTTGAGAAAGGGTCAGTCGCTTTAGATGGGGTTTCTTTAACTGTTAAAAAGGTGTTGTCAGGTTATTTTACTGTTGATATAATTCCTTTTACCTACAAGCATACTACTTTCTATTTACGTAAAGTAGGTGATTTTCTCAATGTTGAGTGCGATTATTTATTGAAACGAAAATAAATTTTTTTTTAGAACAATTTTGACGACGATTAATTCGCCGGATACGAAGTTTCTCAACCTAATTTCCAAAAATTACGGGGCGTGGCTCAGTATGGCTAGAGCGCTGCGTTCGGGACGCAGAGGTCGGTGGTTCAAGTCCACTCGCCCCGACCATTTATCAAAACCGGTAAAACCCAAAGTCCCTTTTTTTCTATGAATATCCTAGGTATTTCGGCCTTTTATCACGATAGTGCTGCGGCTTTAATTCGAAACGGTGAAATTGTTGCTGCGGCTCAAGAGGAACGTTTTAGCCGCCGTAAACATGATTATTCTTTTCCGGCAAAGGCGATTAGTTACTGCCTTGAAAGTTCCGGATTGGTTTCATCCGATTTGGACTATATTGTTTTTTATGATAAGCCCTTTGTAAAGTTTTCCAGGATTTTAGAAACTTATCTTAGCTATGCCCCATGGGGATTGAGGTCTTTTCTTAAAGCTGCTCCGCTTTGGATAAAACAAAAAATTTGGATAAAGGATATAATAGTTAAAGAACTGGATTTTAAAGGTGAGGTTCTTTTTACGGAACATCATCAATCTCATGCCGCCAGTGCTTTTTATCCTTCACCTTTCAACCGGGCAGCTTTTTTGACGGTCGACGGGGTTGGCGAATGGGCCACTGCCAGTTTTGGCTTGGGAAAGGAAAACCAAATTTCCTTTGAAGCCGAAATTAATTTTCCCCACTCTTTAGGTTTGCTTTATTCAGCCTTTACGGCCTATGCCGGGTTTAAAGTTAATTCCGGTGAATATAAAGTTATGGGCCTTGCTCCTTATGGACAGCCAAAGTATCGTGACTTAATTTTATCGGAACTGATTGACTTAAAAGATGACGGTTCTTTTCGGCTTAATATGCGCTACTTTAATTATTGTGCCGGCTTGACTATGACCAATAAACGTTTTGATAAGTTGTTTAAATCTTTACCGCGCAAGGCGGAATCGGCGATTACTCAGCACGACATGGATTTGGCGGCTTCGATTCAATCAGTTAGCGAAGAAGTTATCCTGAGAATGGCCAATCATGTCTTTAAAGTAACGAAAGAAGAAAATCTTTGTCTGGCCGGAGGCGTTGCTTTAAATTGTGTAGCTAACGGAGAAATTTTAAGAAAAAGCCCTTTTAAAAATCTATGGATCCAACCGGCATCCGGTGACGCCGGAGGTGCTTTGGGCGCGGCGCTGTTTGTCTGGTATCAATATCTTAACAAAAAAAGAACGGTAACCAAGGGTTACGATTCTCAGTTCGGCAGTTACTTAGGTCCGGAATATAGTAACCAGCAGATAAAACTATTTATTGATTCAGAAAATGTCTCGGCTGTTTTTTTTCCGGAAGAAGAGCTGATTGATAAAGTCACCGATTTTATTAATGACGGCGCGGTTATTGGATGGTTTCAAGGTCGGATGGAGTTTGGTCCGCGCGCTTTAGGGAATCGTTCGATAATCGGTGATGCCCGGTCTAAAACGATGCAGGAAACGATGAACCTTAAAATTAAGTTTCGAGAAAGTTTCCGTCCTTTTGCGCCATCGGTTTTAGAAGATAAAGCGGCTGATTATTTTAAAATAAATAGTCCGAGCCCGTATATGCTGTTAGTTGCTGAGTTGCAGGATAGCGCTAAAATTGAAGAAAAAGATAAAGATAAAAATGAAAATCTTTTTGGTTTAGAGAAACTCCAAAATGTTCGTTCGATAATTCCGGCAGTCACTCATGTCGATAGTTCGGCTCGCTTGCAGACGGTTAACAGAAAAACTAACCGATTATATTACGCCCTGATTAAAAAGTTTGAGGAAAAATATAATTGCCCGGTGATCATTAACACTTCATTCAATGTCCGGGGTGAGCCGATTGTCTGTACTCCTGGCGACGCCTATTTGTGCTTTATGAGGACGAACATCGATTATTTGGTTTTAGGGAATTATTTGATTGAAAAAAAACATCAAAAACCTCTTGATAAAGATATTGATTGGTTGAAAAAATTTGAGTTGGATTAAATGGCTGTTTTTGAAGAAATAAAAGATATTAAGTGTAACAAGAAAGAGTTGCGGCGATTTTCTCTGGCTTTAAGTCTCGCGATGTCGATTTGGTCCTTTTTGTTCTATCTAAAGGGGGGCGATTTTTTTATTTATTTGTTTTGGTTAAGTTTTATTTTGCTGGGCTTAACTTTTGTTTTTCTGAATTCTTTAAAACCTGTGTTTTATTTGTTTAAAATCCTGGCAATACTTATAACTACTTTTCTAACTCAGCTGATTATAGCTTTTTTGTTTTATCTGATAATTACACCTATCGGTTTATTTTTTCGAGTATTCCGTAAAAAACTGCTGCAGCTTGAACCCGATAAAACTATGAAAAGTTATTGGGTTTTAAGAAAGGACAAACTCTTTGATAGAAATAGTTGTAAAAGACAATTTTGAAATAATAGCTAAGGAGGATACATGGGAAAAATTGCTATTTTAAAGGAGTTTTGGGAGTTTCTTAAGGTTCGCAAAAAATGGTGGCTTCTACCTATTGTTATTTTTATGGTGCTTCTAAGTTTATTGATTTTTTTAACTCAGTCTTCGGCTGTTGCTCCTTTCATTTATACTCTTTTTTAAACAGGGGGTCACCGGCCTTAAAGGGCGTTGATTTAAATCAAAAAGCCGCTTTAAAGACGAGAATTTTGATTGAAAAAAAGCCCGTTTAATATACAATAGATTGATGGAAACATATCTTGGGATTGATTGGGGTGGCACATACATAAAAGCTGGCCTTGTTGATAGATCCGGCTCTATCTTAAAAAGCAAGGTGTTTGAGTCTTCTTCTTTTTTAGATAAAAAATGCTTTATAAACGCCCTAAAATACCTTGTAATTTCTTTAGAAGATTTTAAGCCTAAAAAAAATCCGTTATCTAAAAAATCAGAAAAAATAAAGATTAAAGCCGTAGGCATAGGCGCTCCGGGGATTATTGACGTCAAAAAAGGCTTTATATATTATCTGCCTAACGTTTTGGGCTGGGAAAGATATCCTTTAAAGGCGACGCTTGAAAAGTCTTTGAATTTACCGGTTTATGTCAATAATGATGCTAACCTTTTTGCTTTAGCTGAAAGCCGTATTGGAGCCGCAAAAGGCAAATCTCGAGTTTTGTTTTTTACCTTAGGAACTGGTCTTGGCGGCGCAATTATCATTGAGGGACGTATTTTAGAAGGTAGAACCAGTGCTACAGAATTGGCTCATGTTCCGATTAATCTTAAAGGGGCCAGATGTGGTTGTGGGTCTTTTGGCTGTATTGAAACCTATACTGGAAACCGCTATTTGTTGAAACGTTATAAAGCTATAAAAAAGGGC
This sequence comes from Candidatus Omnitrophota bacterium, assembly GCA_028711575.1. Taxonomy (GTDB): domain Bacteria; phylum Omnitrophota; class Gorgyraeia; order Duberdicusellales; family 4484-171; genus JAQTSA01. The sequence goes on from JAQTSA010000004.1 coordinate 27,574, forward strand.
AAAACTGAAGTTTCAGATATAAAAACAATTTATTTGAGGGCTAAAAACAAAGAAAAAGAAGCTTTACTCTTATGGGAAGAGTTTTCATATAATTTTGGGAGATACCTGTCCGGGATGATTAATATTTTCAATCCCGAAATAATTGTTCTTGGCGGCGGTGTTTCCGGTGCTATTGATGTATTTAAACCTATGTTATTAAAGGTTATAAACCAATTCACAGTTTGGCCGCATCTTAAGGATTTAAAAATAGTGCCGGCAAAGGTGAAAAATGCCGGTATCGTCGGCGCTGCTTTTTTAGCGAAAGAGGCCTTGAGTAAAGAATCAATTGGGAAAAAACGATGAATTTGTTTCTTGATACTGCCAGCCTTGACGAAATTAAAAAAACGCTTGATTACGGGATTTTTGACGGAGTTAGGACTTAGTAAAAGTTAAAAAATAATTTAGGTTAATAAATGAAAAAAAATTTGCTGTTGTTTATTTTTATTGTTTTTACTCGTTTGATTTATGCCAACGAGGCTATTAATCCTGTTGATGTTAAAGGCGATGAAATAAATTATAGTCATACTGACGGTAAAATACATGCCAAAGGTAACGTTGAACTTAAGTATAAGGAAGTTATTCTTTTTTGTGATGAAGCTGATTACGATACTAAGTCGTATAAAGCGAATCTAAAAGGTAACGTGAAAATTAAGAGGAAAGATGGTGTTGTTGCCGGCGACCATATCCTTTATGATTTTACGACTGAAACGGCAACAATGGTTGATGTTGATATCGATTTTCCGCCTATTTATGGCAGCGGCGAGACAATTGACCGGGCTTCTGACGGGGGGTATTCTTTGAATCGGGGGATGGTTACGAGTTGCGACTTGGATGACCCTCATTATCGTTTAGTTGCTAAACAGATTACTTTTTATCCCGGAGAAAAAATCGTAGCAAAAAATATGATCCTTAAAGTTGGTAAAATCCCGATATTTTATTTTCCTTATTTTTCCCAGTCTTTAAAGAACAAATCTTTTCCGGTACAGATTACTCCCGGAAGAAGTCATGATTGGGGTGTTTATGCTTTAGGACGTTGGACTTATAATTTGAATCCGGAACAGAAAGGATTTGTTCATACCGATTTTTATGAAAAGCGCGGAGTCGGTCTTGGCCTAACGCACAAGGCTGAGACGAAAAAGTACGGAGACGCAGTTTTTAATTATTATTCAATTCAAGACCAATTGTATGATCGGGATAAGCGGGAAGAATTTTTTGATGAGTATCCTGAACGGATTAATATTTCTGATAAATATTTGGAGGATGACCGGTATAAGGCTCAACTTTATTATAGCTGGAAACCTCAGCCGAACCTTTCAATAAAGGCTGAATTTAATAAATTTTCCGATATTTATTTTATGAAAGATTATTTTTATCGGGAATATGAAAAAATCGCAAATCCTACCAGTTATCTTTTGATGGATTATACTATGCCGGGCGGGTCTTTGTCGCTGTTGACTCAAAAACGGGTTAACCGGTTTTATTCGGAAACTGAATATTTGCCGCAGTTAGAGTATAATTATTATCGAAGAAATATCGGAACAAGTAAGTTTTATTTTGAGTCTAAAGACAAAATCGGCAATATTACTAATACTTTCGCTGATAGCAGCGCTCCTGACCAAACTGCTTGGCGGGCTAATTCCTACAATGTTTTAAGTTATAGCGACAAAATAAAGTGGCTGACGATTAACCCTTATATTGGATCAGATCTTACCTATTATTCCCGTAATCGTGACGGGGATGAAAGCCTTTTACGTTTTGTTCCAACAATGGGTATGACTTTCAGTACTAAACTTTATAAATACTTCAATGATTTAAATTGGAACTTGTTTGGGGAAGAAATTCTTGATTTACGCCATGTTTTAACCCCGGAGATTCAATATAGTTATGCTCATGACCCGTCAATTGACAATAAAGATTTATATCAGTTTGATAGTGTGGATAATCGGTCTCGGAGTGAATTGATAACTGCTACTTTAAGGAATAAACTTCAGGCTAAAAATAAAGAACGAGTTTGGGATTTTGTCTATTTTAGCCCGGCGGTTAATTATCGGATCAATGAAGAAGCTAAGGGCAGTTATTTCGAAAGTGTTACCGCTGACCTTGAAATTTATCCCCGGGAAGGTGTTTCGCTTAAGGCAAAAAGTTTTTATAACCCTCACACTCGCCGGATTACAGAGTTTACAAGCGATGTTACCATCAGCGGTACATCTAAGTTTTTTAGGGATGGAGTTGAAGAAGAACTTCAGAGCTATCAAGTCTCGGTCGGTCATCGTTATTTACGGCAAGAAAGCAGTCAGGGAACGTTTAATTTAGAGTATCAGCTAACGCCGCGAGTGAGATTGAAAAATTATTTACGTTATGAATGGAATACCGGTGATTTTCAAAGACAACAGTACGCTGTCGAAACGGATCTTCACTGTTGGCTTATGGACTTAGGGTTCGATATCGATCAAGCCTCGCGCGGCGGGAAAAATTTTACCTTTTGGGTTATTTTTAGGCTAAAAGCTTTTCCTGACCTGCAAGTCGGATTTGATCAGAGCTACAGCGGAGCTAAGTCTGAATATTAGTTTAGGGAAATTGAGTTAAAAGTTTAGCGGCTATATGTCTGCAAAATCTCGTACCGACATTTTGCAGCGGCGCTTGCGGTTTTCCGCCGATTGGCGGATTGCCGTTGGATGGCAAAATTCGACTAGAGACTTTTGTGCCAAAAGCCTAAGTCTCATTAAAGGTACCTGGTGCCTAAATATCTGCAAAATCTCGTACCGACATTTTGCAGAAGCACTGGCGGTTTCCCGCCGATTGGCGGATTACCGTTGGATGGCAAAATTCGACTAGAGACTTTTGTGCCAAAAGCCTAAGTCTCATTAATTAAAGGGGAAAAAATGGCTGAACAAAAAAAACAGGAAATTTATAACATCTGTGTCGTTGGCGCCGGTCACGTTGGCTTGGTAGCTGCCGCGTGTTTTGCTGAACTCGGCAACAAAGTTGTCTGCGTCGATAATGATAAGAAAAGAATCGAAGCTCTTAGAAAACTTAAAATGCCCTTTTATGAGCCGAAAATGGAACCTTTAGTCGCGAAAAATTATAATCGCAAAACACTGCAATTTTCGTCTTCTTTAAAGGATTCTATCAAAAAAGCTGAGGTCATTTTTCTTGCTGTGGGAACGCCGCCGCTTGAAGATGGGTCGGCTGATCTTACAGCAATTGAAACTGTTGCCAGAACTGTCGCTGAAAACCTGAATTCTTATAAGCTGATAGTAGAAAAATCAACTGTTCCGGTTCAAACTGGTAAAAAGGTCAAAGAGACTATATATAGGTATAAAAAGACGGATGTCCCGTTTGATGTGGCGTCAAACCCTGAGTTTTTAAGAGAAGGTAAGGCGGTATATGATTTCTTTTACCCTGACCGGGTCGTTATCGGTACCGAATCAAAACGTGCTGAAGAAATCCTTAAAAGTATTTATGCTCCCCTGAAAGCGCCAATAGTTGTAACAAACATAAATACAGCTGAACTTATTAAACATGCGTCTAACTCCTTTTTAGCGACAAAGATATCGTTTATTAACGCGGTTTCCAGGGTTTGCGATTTAGCCGGCGCTGATATCGAAAAAGTCGCTTTGGCTATGGGATTAGATAAACGAATCGGATCTGATTTTCTTCAAGCCGGTATCGGCTATGGCGGGTTTTGTTTTCCTAAAGATTTAGAAGCTTTTATTTATATATCAAAACGGCTAGGCTATGATTTTGACCTGCTAAAAGCGGTAAAAGATATAAACGATAACCAACAGAAAAATTATGTTGAAAAAATTAAGGAACATCTTTGGATATTAAAGAAGAAAAAAATCGCTATTTTAGGCCTTTCTTTTAAACCGGACACTGACGATATGCGATTTGCTCCTTCAACGGCTATTGTTAACGCCTTTTTGAGTGAAGGCAGTCAGATCTCGGTGTATGACCCTAAAGCTATGCCCGAAGCGCGTGAGATGTTTAAAGGTAAAAAAATTCAATTTTGTTCAAACCTTTACGCGGCTGTAAAGGGGGCGGATTGTCTTTGCCTTGTCACTGAGTGGGACGGATTTAAAAAAATGGACCTCAAAAAAATCAAAAAAATCATGAATTATCCTTTAATCGCTGATGGCCGTAATATGTTTGATAAAGATAAAGTTACCGGCTTGGGGTTTGAATATCTTGGCGTAGGTAAGTAGCCTTTCTTTTTTCTGTATCCACTTTTTAGGAGAAGCTATGACTAGTTATAGTATTCTTAGAGAAAAAATTTCTAAGAAAAAAGCAGTAATTTGTGTGATCGGGCTGGGGTATGTGGGCTTACCTTTGGTTGAAGCTTTTGCTGAATCCGGGTTTTTCGTCTATGGTTATGATACCAGTTTAGTTAAGATAAACAAACTTAATAAGGGAGAAAAATATATTGTTGATGTTTCTGAGAAAAGCGTTCTAAATTTGATAAAAGATAAAAAGTTTATACCGACTAATGACTCTTCGGTTATTGCTTTTTCCGATGTTATTATCATTTGCGTTCCCACACCGTTACGTAAAGTTAAATTGCCTGATGTGTCTTTCGTTCGTCAGGCGGCTTCAGTAATTTCTAAGAACTTGCGGACGGGTCAGCTTATTGTTTTAGAGAGCACATCTTATCCGATGACAACTAGAGATGTGGTTTTGCCCCAGTTAAAAAAAAGTGGCCTGGTGCCGGAAAAAGATTTTTTTCTTTGTTTTTCTCCCGAACGGGTTAATCCGGCAGACAAAAAGTATCCTTTAACCAGGATCCCTAAAGTTGTTGGCGGGTTGTCAAAGCAGTCTACCGTTTTATCTAAAAATCTTTACTCGAAAATAATTAAAAAAATTTTTTCAGTTTCAAGCCCGGAAGTTGCCGAGGCCTCAAAACTTTTAGAAAATACTTTTCGTCTTATAAATATAGCTTTAATTAATGAGTTTGCTATTTTAGCGGATAAGTTAGGTATCAGTATCTGGGAGGTTATTGAAGCGGCGAAAACAAAGCCCTTTGGGTTTATGCCGTTTTATCCCGGCCCGGGTATTGGCGGCCATTGTATTCCAACCGACCCGTTGTACCTTTCCTGGAAAGCAAAGAAAATAGGGTTTAAAACTAAGATGATCGATTTAGCCGCTCAGTTAAACCGGCTGATGCCTCAGTTTGTTGTTGACCGGGTTTTAAAACGGATATCAAAAGAAAAGGAGCCGACAGTGCTGTTGATCGGTGTGACTTATAAGAAAGATGTCAAAGATTTGAGAGAAGCCCCGGCAATTGATATAATCGAAATTTTTCAGAAAAGAGGAATTAAGGTAAAATACTATGATCCGCTGATACCTTTTTTAAAGATCGGGTCAGTTGACCTTAAGTCGGCGGCTTTATCGAAAAGTTCTTTAAACCAGGCAGATTGCACCTTAATCGTTACTGACCATAGCAGCCTTGATTATAAATTTATTCTTAAACATGCCCGGTTTGTCTTTGATGCCCGTAACGTTTATAAAGGGAAAAAGGCCGATAATTTGGAAGTGCTTTAAAATTTCAAAGTTGTCTTAGAATAAAAAGGTTATGTTTAGAAATTCGATTTACGATTAGTTGTTTATTCGTTATAAAATTTAAGGAGGTATCCCATGTTTTCAAAATTAAAAAACAAAAAAGTTTTAGTTACCGGCGGCGCGGGGTTTATTGGTTCACATATTGTAGAAGCGCTCATCAACCAGGATGTTAAGGTTACAGTTTTGGATAATTTCTTTAGTGGTAAGGAATCTAACCTTTCTTTTGTTTTAAAAGATAATAAATCGATAACTGATAATTTTGAACTCATTCGGGGAGATATCAGAGATTTAAATGATTGTCGAAAAGCGGCTGGCGGAGCTGACGTTATTATCCATCAGGCAGCTTTACGCAGTGTGCCTAAGTCAATGGAAACTCCCTATGATTACAACGATGTTAACATAAACGGAACTTTGAATCTTTTGACGGCAGCTCGTGAGTTAGGAGTTAAACGGCTGGTTTTGGCATCTTCAAGTTCTGTGTACGGAGATACTGACAAGTTTCCTCAGGCCGAAGACGCCTATCCTTTGCTTATTTCTCCTTATGCTTTATCTAAGTTGGCCGGGGAATATTATTGCCGTATTTTTGCTGAACATTTTGGGGTTGAAACGGTAGCTCTTCGCTATTTTAATGTTTTTGGGCCGCGTCAGGCTTTAGATGATGAGTACGCTGTTGTGATACCAAAGTTTATTGATTGTATTTTAAACGATAAGAAGCCGCCTATTTTTGGTAACGGTAAGCAGTCACGAGATTTTACTTTTATTGATAATGTTGTTTTAGCCAATGTCTTAGCGGCAACGGTGGACGGAATAAGTAAAGAGGTATTCAACGTCGCCAATGGAAAAGATAATTCGGTTCTTGAGTTGGTTGCTTCTTTAAATAGTATTTTAGGTAAGAATATTGAGCCGGAATTTCTTCCCTTACGGGCGGGCGATGTTTTTAGGACCTTAGCTGATATTTCTAAATTAAAAAAATTAACCGGCTTTTCGCCAAAAGTTGATTTTGAGCAGGGGTTACGCCGTACGGTAGATTATTTTGTTGGGAAATGATTCTAATCTTCTTTTAAAGAGTGTTTTTTTGCGCGTATATATATTTAAAATCTTGTTTTAGATATTTTGTATAGGCGCTTGCGGTTTCCCGCCAATTGGCGGTTTACCGCCGATTGGCGGATTGCTGACGAATGGCAAAATTCGACTACAGACTTTTTGTTTGACAAGTATGAGTCTCATTAAAGGTACCTGGTGCCTAAATATCCTCAAAATCTCATTCTGACATTTTGAGGACAGCACTGCGGTTTACCGCCGATTGGCGGATTGCTGACGAATGGCAAAATTCGACTACAGACTTTTGTGCCAAAAGTCTGTAGTCTCATTAAGGAGGGTTGTATGAACATTTTGATTAGTGGCGGGTCCGGTTTTATCGGTTCTCACCTTTGTAAAAAATTTCTCGCCCAAGGACATCGGGTTATTTGTGTTGATAATTTTATAACCGGTAGAAAAGAAAACGTTGAAGATCTAATAACTAATGATAACTTTAAACTTTATGAGCATGATATATCGGAACCTTTCTTTATTGAAAGTGATATTGATTGGGTTTTGCATTTTGCCTCAATTGCTTCGCCAAAAGATTATATCGCCTATCCTATAAAAACATTGAAGTCCGGACTTTTAGGAACGCATAACTGTCTAGGTATCGCGAAAGCTAAAAAGGCGAAGTTTTTTTTGGCGTCAACTTCGGAAATTTATGGTGACCCCGATATCCACCCTCAGCCGGAAGAATATTGGGGTAGAGTTAATTCAATTGGGATTCGCTCCTGTTACGATGAATCTAAACGGGCAGCTGAAGCCTTGACTTATGCCTATTACCGGCAACATGGTTTAGATGTCAGGGTTATCAGAATTTTTAATACCTATGGGCCTAATATGCAGGCTGACGATGGCCGGGTTGTGTCCAACTTTATAGTTCAAGCCTTAAGGTCTCAACCAATTACGGTTTATGGCCAGGGCGACCAAACTCGTTCATTCTGTTATATCGATGATTTGATCGCTGGGATTTTGAAAGTTATGGGCGCTTATTATTATTTACCGATAAATCTGGGGAATCCGGCGGAATTTACAGTTTTAGAGTTAGCTCAGCTGACGCTTAAGCTTGTTGGCGCTAACTCGGGGATTGAGTATTTTCCTTTGCCGGAAGATGACCCGAAACAACGTAAACCGGATATAACTAAAGCAAAAGAAATTTTAAATTGGCAGCCTCAGGTTTCTTTGGAACAGGGACTGAAGAACACTATCGCTTATTTTAAATCTAAAATTTAAACAAAAGGCTGAAAGATTATTATGAAAATACCTTTATTGGACCTTAAACGGGAGTACGCGTTACTGGAAAATGAAATAAACAAGGAAATTAAGACTTGTCTGTTATCTCAAAATTGGATTTTGGGAGAAACTGTTTCTGATTTTGAGGATAAAGTCGCCAGTTATCTCGGCACAAAGTACGCAATCGGAGTCGCTTCCGGGACAGACGCTCTTATTCTGTCGTTACGGGCAATAGCCATGAAATATAAAAAAACTGAATTTTTTTCGTCAAAAGATGAAATAATAACTACGCCTTTTAGTTTCATAGCGACCGCCGAAGCGATTGTCCGGGCTGGGGCAAAACCGGTCTTTGTTGATATCGATCCTTACACTTACAATATTGATCCCCAAAAGGTAGAAAAAGCGATTAATAAAAATACTGTTGGTATCCTTCCGGTACATTTATACGGGTTGTCCGCCGATATGAGCGCGATTATGCGATTGGCTCGTAAAAATAAGTTGTTTGTTTTAGAAGATGTTGCTCAAGCCTTTGGCGCTTGTTGCGACTTAAAAAATAAACAGCGTCTTGGTTCTATCGGCGATTGCGGAGCTTTTAGCTTTTTTCCTTCAAAGAACCTTGGCGGTTATGGCGATGGCGGAATGATTTCTACTAATTGTCAAAAGATAGAAAAAAATTTAAAAGTTTTACGTAATCACGGGCAAACTAAAACCTATGAAGCTTCTTTCTCGGGATACAATTCCCGTCTGGACGCTTTACAGGCGGCAATTTTAGGCGTAAAACTTAAAAAAATAGATGAGTTTAACGATGCTCGCCGCCGTGTTGCTAAAGACTATAACGCCGCCTTTAGTAAAATAAAACAAATTACTGTTCCTCAAGGTTATGATAAGGGACATATCTATCATTTGTATACGATTGCTGTATCTTCCGGCCGGGATAAACTGCTGAAGTATCTCAATGATAAAGGCGTTACGGCGCGGGTTTATTATCCTGTACTTATTAGCCGGATGAAATCGTTTAAGGCGGCGCGGGTTCTTTCAGTTGAATCAGCTTATGCCTTGTCTAGGCGGGTCATAAGTCTGCCAATACATCCGTTTATGAAGAAGCAAGAGGCCGATTATGTCATTAAAGTTGTGAGTGATTTCTTTTAATTTTTATCTTTTTAAGGAGTGATGATGGCTAATTTAAAAAAGGTGTTGGTTACCGGTTCCGGCGGGCTAATCGGCTCGCAATCGGTTAATTTTTTCGCTGAGCGCGGCTTTAATGTCGTGGGTATCGATAACGATATGCGCTCTTACTTTTTTGGCCAGGAAGCCAGCACTAAAGATATCTGTGATGAGTTTAAGAAGAGCCTTTTAGACCGTTACGCTCATTATTCTTGCGACATTCGCGATTATTCGGAGATAGAAGACATCTTTAAAAATCATAAATTTGATTTGATAATTCATACCGCGGCTCAACCTTCTCATGATTGGGCGGCTCGTGAACCGTTGACCGATTTTTCAGTTAACGCTAACGGTACCCTTAATCTTTTGGAAAATGCCCGCAAATTCTCACCGGATGCGGTTTTTATTTTTACTTCAACAAACAAAGTTTATGGTGACGCGCCAAACTCGCTTCCTTTAGTAGAAGAGGATACGCGGTGGGAAATTGAAACTAATCATCCTTTTTATCAGGGAATAGATGAGACGATGTCGATAGATAACTCAACGCACAGTATTTTTGGCGCGTCAAAAGTTGCTGCTGATATTTTGGTGCAAGAGTATGGCCGTTATTTTTCTATGAAAACCGCCAGTTTCCGGGGAGGGTGCCTTACTGGTCCGATGCATAAGGGCGCGGAACTTCACGGGTTTTTAGCCTATTTGGCTAAATGTGTTATGCTGAATCGAAAGTATACGGTTTATGGGTATCAGGGCAAGCAGGTTAGAGATAATATTCATTGTTATGACTTGGTCAATTGTTTTTGGCATTTTTATCAGAACCCCCGCTGCGGAGAAGTTTATAATATCGGAGGAAGCCGGCACTCTAATATCTCAATGAAGGAGGCTATAACCTATTTTGAGAAAAAATTAAATAAAAAATCAGTGATCGAATACAGCCAAACTAATAGAGTTGGTGATCATATTTGGTATATATCCGATGTCAGCAAATTTAAGACTCATTATCCTAAATGGGAATTTAAGTACGATATTTATGCAATTATGGATGAGATATGTCTGAAAAACAAAGTTTAGAGAGCAATGATTGAATCTTTTCGTAGGTCTTACCCGGTATATGTTTTTATTGATCTTTGCCTTGTGGGCTTGAGTTTTGCTATAGTCTATTTCAGTAATTTTATAAATGTTTCAAGCCCGGGTTTAGTTTTTGATACAACAAATTTAAATAAATATATTTTTATTTTTACAATTTGGGCCTTTTTTATTGTTATAGCTTTTGCTAAAAACAATCTTCATTGTACCGATCGCAGTCTTAGCCTTGGCGGCGAGATAACAAAAGCTATTATTTCTGTTTCTTTATCCAGCTGTATAGTATCAGCGGTCCTTTTTTTCGCCAAATATAAATTTTTTCCCCGATCATTATTCCTAGAAAGTTTTGTTTTGCTTTGTTTTTTCCTTGTTTCATTCAGAGTGATTAAACGGTTGATCTTAAGGCAGTTAATAAAGCGCGGATTTCATAATATTAACGTTTTAATCGTTGGTGCGAATAATTTGGGAGAGTTGGTGTTGAATCAGATTGAAAAACTTCCTTGGTGGGGGTTTAAAGTAGTTGGTTTTATTGATCCAAAGATTATTAGTCCGATTAAAGGTGTCAAGGTTGTTGGCGGCCTTAAAGATTTTTCTAAAATAGTCAAAGAGCTTTTTGTGGATGAAGTGATGATCGCTTTACCGGTATACGATAAAGCTGTTATTCATTTGATCGCTCAGGCAAAAAAAATGAAATTGGGAGTAAAGGTAATTCCTAAGAATATCGAAGAAAGTATGCCTCAAATCAGCACAAGTTATTTGGGGACAGTGCCTTTGCTTACTTTTAAGGAACGCCATCATTATCCGGTAGAATTTTTTATAAAAAGAACCTTTGACTTTTTGAGTGCTTTGGTAATTCTGCTTTTTCTTATGCCGATAATGGCTGTGATCGCTTTACTAATAAAGATCGATTCACCCGGCCCGGCTTTTTTTGTTCAGGAAAGAGTCGGTTATAAAGGAAAAATATTTAAATGTTTAAAGTTTAGATCAATGGTTGAAAATGCTGAAAAGTTACGGACTGAGTTATCGTCTCGCAATGAAGTTAAGGGGGGGATTATTTTTAAAATAAAGGACGATCCCCGGATTACTAAATTCGGTAAAATTTTAAGAAAATTCAGCTTAGATGAACTTCCCCAAATTATTAATGTCCTAAAAGGAGAAATGAGTTTCGTCGGCCCGCGTCCGCCGATAGTCGATGAAGTCAATAGCTATAATCATGATCAAATGCAAAGGCTATCAGTTCGTCCGGGATTGACCGGACTGACTCAAGTTAAGGGGCGGAGTGAATTGACTTTTAAAAAATGGGTTCGCTGGGATTTATGGTATATAAATAACTGGTCGTTTGCTCTTGATTTACAGATTATTCTTTGGACAATACCTGTAGTTTTAAAAGGCAAAGGTGCTTATTAACTCTAAAAGAACTAATTTAGAAAAGAATCAACAGTTGTGAAAAATAAACTAATCAAAATCATTGATAATATAGCTTATTGTTCCTTTGCGGCACTAGCTTTTTTTCTGCCGATATCCGGGGCGATAATTGAAATTTCCTTTTGTTTGATTCTTTTATGCTTTTTTGCCCGGGTGATTGTTGTCGGATTTACTTTTTCTAAGCTGACAGCTTTTTTTAAAAACCGGATTAACTTATCTTTACTTGTTTTTTATATTTGTTTGGGATTGTCGGTTTTCGTTAGTGGTCCCTTTTGGCTTAAAAGTCTGCGGGCTTGGCTGGGTAAATGGGGCGAAGGCGTAGGCCTTTTTTATTTAGGACAGATGTTTCTTGATAAACAGAAAATTGAACAGTTATTTAAGCTGTTGTTGGCAGCAACTTTTTTGACTGTTATTAACGGGTTATATCAGAAGATAACCGGGGTCGGATTTCTTAGAAAATTTCCTTTAACCAAAACACCTTCCTTTTCGGCAATCAGGTCAAGTTTCAATCATTATAATGATTTAGCAGCTTTTCTAGTGGCAATATTTTTCGTTAATAGTTCAGCTTTTCTTTTCTCAAAGAAGAATTGGACAAGAACATTGTTGTTTTGTTTGATGCTCCTAATTGTTGTTACACTTTTTATGACTTATTCTCGTGGGGCTTGGTTTTCCTTCTTTGTCGTTACCTTTTTAATTATTACTTTTTTTTCTGAGAAAAAAGAAAAGCTAATCCTTTTGTTTTTTGTTTCTATTTTTATTGTTGCTTTAATGAGAATACCTTTATTATGGGAAAGATTTGCTTTTATTTTTAAATCTTCCGGTGACGCCGATCGGTTTCAAATGTGGAAAGTGGCTTTAGTGATGGCTAAAGATTCACCACTGTTTGGTAAAGGATTAGGATTGTTCATGGATTTTTTTCCCAATTATTCCAAGCTTCAAGTCCAATATGCCCATAATTGTTATCTTCAGATATTAGCTGAAGGAGGACTTTTAGCTTTAATCTCTTTTTTGTGGTTTTTAGGCGAAATTGTTGTTGCTAGTGTTAGAAAATTAAGAGAGGAATCTAACTTTTTAGTTAAAGGTTTTTTCTTTGCTGTTATTGCATTTATTATACACATGTTTTTTGATACTCAGTTATATTCACTTAAACTTTCGATGTTTTTTTGGTTGATTATATCTTTGCTTATGGTTTCTATCAACGGAACTGATCGATCAAAACCTGTTTGTTTAGAGCGAGATTAGTGTGTTTTGGTACTCTGTAACCCCAAAGTGATAATGTCCCCTTAGGGCAAAGTTAAAATGTCCCCTTTATAATTGCTATAATACTTCCAGCAAAGGAGGGTATTATGGCAGAAGGAGGCATTATTGTAATGAGGCAGGAG
>JAQTSA010000078.1 GCA_028711575.1 Candidatus Omnitrophota bacterium
ATGATCACTGATTATACTTTTTCTTTGGTATAAACACCTGTTTGAACTCAAATACGATCATATATCAATCTTTTAATTCTTTCCCTATCAAGGCTATTTCCTGTGCATATTATGTAGGGGCCGGTCGCAACCGGCCCGGATCAATAAATTTAATTTATGTTATTTAACATGGTTATATCTAACGGACAGATCGCGACCTGTCCCTACATATTTCAATTTTTAATTATCCTACGATAAATATTATTCCCCACGATGTTTGACCATCGTTTGACTCTTCTCTTCTCAAAAAGGCTATTTCCTAAATATCATATATCTGCGATCATCTGCTGCCAAGCCGAAGGCGAGGCTTCTGTGATCATCTGCAAACAGCGCCGTAGGCGCGAATGAAATAATTATATCTTAAATCCAAAACGAACAAAAGTTATTTCGCTCGATAATAACGATCGGCAGGTATTTTATAGTTACCGGACTTATATTTTGAAGGAGTTTGAGTTTTGGGCATTTGTTTAGGGTCATAGGTTTCCGGGGGAGTTTTTCCGGTAAGATCAACTTTTGTTGGAGAATAAAAAACACAGATCATGTTCCGGCCAAACTTAGCAAAAGAATCAACGTCAAAAACCGTGCCCACGGCTTTTTCTACAATATCCTCAAACTGATAGATTGTAACTACGCATTGCTTGTTTCCGTTATGAAAGGTAAAGGTCTTGCCTCTGACCTTCAGCGGCGGAACGAGTTTTTCCAATCCTCTTGCCTTAAGTGCCGGTTCCTGATGAGTGAAGGGGTCAACTATTTTAAGCCATTTTGTTAGCGGGTAAACTCCATTATGAGACTCGGTTCTAACCAAAGTCCATTGGTAAGACGGCGCTTTTTTTAAATAAAATTCGTGCACCTTTTCCAACTCTCCGCCAACAAGGTAAACGACACTTTTTTTACCGTTAGGATTAGAAAACAAACCGTATTCCTTTGCTCCGGGATATAGAGGCATAAACTCAATTTTATGAGGAACAGTTTTAAAAGTTTTTATCGGCAAAGTAGGCAAGGTAATAGACTTGGAAAGACTGATCTCACACTCTCCATCAACATATGAGCTAATTACAAGAAATGCCGATTCAAGAGGAGGTTTTTGAAAAGTAAAACGATCTTTTTTGTAATCTTTGGCTGTGATAATCGTCCAACCTTGCGAGGAAAACAAAGAAAAATATTTGTCTATCAGTTGTTTTTTTGATAGTTTTGAGTTGATTGTATAGATTGTGGTTTCTTTTCGTTCTGAATTGTTTACTCTCTGCTTAGAAACCGTTACTCCCGGGGTACTATACAAATCTATAGAAAAAGAATTAGACTGGATACAAAACAAAATAAAAAAACCGATAACAAAAGATCTTATCCTCATAACAAAAAACCTTTTAAATACTTATAAAATCAATTAAGCTGCTCGCCCTCGCCAAAAGCATCACCAGCAGTCTGATACGACCCTTGAACGCGCTGTTGTATATACGGGAAAAGGACTAAAAGAGCGGTAATGACAAAAGCTATTAACGCCGCGTAAAAAAGGACCATCTGTGATTTAACTTGTTTTTTCATAATACTCCACACAAATCATTGTCCGGCCGTACCGGTTAAAAATTGCCGGGTTTAACCTGTTTTTTCGTAGCTCATCATCATTATCTTTGAACTGATTAATTATCATAACACATTTTTCACCATTACGTTCAAAAGATAAAGTTGCCCCTTCAACATTAACGTTAAGGCCTGGCGTACGTTTTGATGGTTTCATAACAAATCTATTATATTCCGGATGCCCTGTACTAAGTGCTTCCATAAGGTTATGAGTGCCATCCCAAGAAAGATTATCTTTTGCAACCCAACCGAGCTTTGGCATTTGAGTCAAATAAAAATCAATCACTTTATCAGCCTTTGCTTTTGTCAAGTAAGATATCCCTGCCCTACCGGGCACAGAATTATTGTCAAAAGCAAACTCATTCAAAGCAGATAGTTTCGGCAAAAAGGAAACGTGTTGCGGCAGGCGAAATTTAACCCATGAAAGAAATAATACGTCCTTAGCTTCATAGACGTCAACATCATATTCAGAACCGCTTTTAGTGGAACGCAACTTTAAAACCAACCGAGTAATAATCCCTCGCGTAAATGTATATACCCCGTATTGATTTTGGTCAAAGGCAATTTCATCGAACCCTTTTGACGACATTAACTCCCGATAAAACTGAATGATCTCTTCTACTTCTAACTCAGACTTAAACTGGTAGCTTTTCCCCAAAAACTGACGGACAGAATCATCTTTTTGTTGGTCAACTAACTGAGTTCGTAAAGGATAAGAGATTACTCCTGATGATAAAGCAAAAGAAAAACCAGACCAGAAAAGGAAAACTGCCAAGGATATTATATATATGTTGTTTATCTTCATAAACTAAAGGCCAGCGCTAGGAGAATACCTGGCTTGAGTATTTGCCCGAGAATTTTGTCCGCCCATACTTCCTTGACCGCGAAAACTTATTCGGGAAAAACTCTGTACTGGAGGATAAAATGTCGGGACATCAACGTCACCGCGCATTCCTTTGACCGGTCCGCCCATATGAAACTGAAAACACATTGCCGTAGCACTAAGCGAATGATTTATATCAGTAACGTACCATGGCGTATAATCACTGCTGCGGAGTTGACTTGGGCTATTAAAATTTTGGTTTCTTGTCGCTTTTTCTCCTTGAGCAGCGGATTGAGACGAACTGTTAGCCTGCCCCATTTGCCCACTTGCCGTACCCTGCATTCCTTTTCCCGAAGCAAAAAAACACGGCGCCAAACATATCTGAATTTGCCCCTGGATGAACTCTCCTTCAGCCCCGCCTTCGGTGGCTTTAGATGAAGCTGCATCTTGAGATGATTGTTGCAACTTTTGTTGAGTTTGGCTGAGAGAATCCTGAGGGGTTTGGACTTGCCAGCTGTTTGCCCTTTGACAACCGATTATTCCAGTAACAGTATGGGCACGACCGGCACCGTCAACAAAGAAAAATGTCATCGGTTGACCGCTTTGAACAGAGCCCGGCCTGATTTGCTCTAGAAACTGACTGAATCGCTTCTGATTAATCTTTCCCAACCTATGATGGACACCGGCATTATAAAAAAGTATCTTCATTGCCGTCGCAACAGCAATGCTGCTATAATCATTCTGTTGATCGTCTCCAGCGACATTATCCATAGTTTTAGCCATTTGCTCTTTTGCTTCCTGATTGGCTTTTTGAGCATCTTGCGCCTTTTTTTGATTATTATTAATCATATCTTGTTGCTCTTTTTGACTTTTGGCTGAGCCGGCTTCTCCCGAGGGATTCCATACTGAAGACTGATCATTGGCTGCTTTTTCAGCGACATTTTGCGTCTGAGCTGGAGAAAAAGATGAAGGAGAACCATTATCGACCGAATTAGATGAATCAGAATAATGGTCATTATACTCTTTTCTTCGATCGCCGTTTTTATCAGAATCGTTCTCGTCAGCGACATAGTTAAATGCCGTTGCCATCACCGATGCCGCCGCTAATGCCCCAGCGTCAGCGGCATTATCAGCATGTGTTTTATCTTTGGCAATTTTTCCGATATTAATAGTTACAAAAGTAACAGCAATTAAGGTTGCCATCACCGATATAAAAAAAACCGAAACTTGCCCTTTCCGCAAAAACAACCTGTCAAACTTCGTAATCATTGTGCCGTATCTCTCCTCTATTCGGGTATCATAAAACCCATAACCCCATTTATCTTAAGAATACTCAATCACTCAATCACTTAATTACTTAATTACTCTCCCTTAAGGCGCAATCCCGCCGCCAACAAAATATGTCGGCCAAAGCGCGCCCTGACTACCCATTCCGGACTCTTGAGCACCATTCTCATCAACATTTCGATGAGCGACCATTCCTGCCGGACGAGTCACTTCATAAGTAATTTGTCTGACTGGAATATGAGCGTTACCCCATCCCCAAATCGCCATTGCCGCGCCTAAAACCATCATCCCAGCAGCATAAGCTAATGTTGACTCTAAAACGCTTTGAGATTTTTTACTCTTCAGTTTCATTGCTATTAATCTCCCCCGGAAAAACCGCGGCCCATAATGTGAACCCTTCCTTGCGGATACTCTTTTTCGTTTATCTTATACAGCATAAACTCACCGGACCCTCCAGTTCTTGATGACCGAGTCTGAGTATCTTGGGTGTTAACTGTTAAAGAGGATCCGGTCGTCGCAATCCGCATCGTCTCAATCCCTCCGCTTGCCGGCTCGCCTAACGGGTACTCATGGCCCATTGTCCACATCCCACCGTTAACTTTCACGTAAGTTTCTCCTTCTGGGTCCTCGCCGTTACCGGTAACGTCATTTACTACCCACATAACACAAGCTGAACCGCTGCTTGGCGTTTGCTGGCCGATAATCGGCTGTTGAACGGAAGCCATCATTCGGTCGTCCCAAGTGCCATAACTAATTATTTTATTGGTATTATGACTGGTTGCTAAAGCCCGCCTGAACGCTTCCATCAAAACCCACTGATCATTATTCATCTTACAGGCGTAAGTTACTATTAATCCCACCGTGACCAAAAGTACAGGCGCTAAAATAGCCATTTCAATCATCGCCTGACACTTCTTAAATTTTTGAATAACTCTCTTCATGTTTTTCCTTTATTACTCATATTCTTCTTCTTCGTTTTTTTGTGACCTTTGATGTGACGGATAGTCCACCTGCGGCGGCGGCATCGCCGGGTCCTGAACATGAATACTTGAACTTTTATGTTCCATGATCGACCAACCCTGTAACGACGGCGGCGGGGCTGTTAAAGTCACCGAACTGCTTTTACTTTCAGCGTCAACCACAATGTCGCCACCGACCTGTTCGTAACGGTCAAAATCACTGCTAGCGCCGGAAAAAGTCACTCGGCTGGCCCATTCTAAGCCGAAACCCTTTTGCAAGTAAACGTCGCTTTCATGTTTTACTCGCGCCTGAACGTGCCGTTTCAAAAGATAGTATACCCCCGATAAAAAGGATATCACTATAAAGACTAAAATCGCGTATTCAGCTATCGCGCTGGCTCGTTTCATATTCACCTTCGTTAATCAAGGCCCATTTACCTCTACGGCAAAACTGATTGAGGGTCGGGCCGGTCAATGTAATCGTCAGGAATGTCGCCGGCAAAATCCTCTAAACTTTCAAAGTCGCCAACAGTCGTATCTCCTAACGTTTCATTGGTCGCTGTGTTTTGGGTTATTTCTGTGCCGCTACCAACACCGTTCTCAACTATGTCCATACCCGGGTCAAAAGATGAACCGCGAACCCGGTTCATCAAATCCTGGTCACGCTGATTGTCTAAAAGACCGCCGTTAGTCACCGTGTCCGGCCGTAAATCACTGGCAGTAACCAGCCCGGTAATACTGCTTCGTTCGGTACGCTGAAACCCGGACGTACTTATTCCAAACCCTTTCCTTCCTTCATAGGAAAACCCGCTGGTCGTGGTGCGAACAACGCTGGACGAATCGCCATAAGTGTACCACTTACCGGGGGTGTAAACCACTCGTTTAGAGTCTAACAGTTTTTCACCGCCTAAACGGTCTACCTGCTGTTTTAAGTGACCTTGAACGCCGCGTTCAAAGTAACGGCCAACACTTAAAAGTACCGCAACAGTTAAAGCTAAAAGAAGCGTGTACTCAACAACAGATTGGCCGTGACGTTTGCCCGCTTTTAAAAGTGTCATAATTTTTTTACTTTAATCCTCTTATCCCTCTTTTTTTAGGCTCAATCTAACGGGTCTTCTAAAACACTGACGACTTTTTTATCAGTCATCGATTTAAACCGTGTTTTAGAGTTGGTTATTTCCGTAGGGGCACCCCAGCCCGGTAAATCCCATCGTGTAGAACTGACTTTAGATTCAAAATGTTCATGAAGGTCGGTCCCACCGAAAGCATATTGATCAGCTATCTGATCGCTGGTCCGTTGGATTTGGCCGCTCATGCTACGTTTAATATAAGTTTGCGCTACCAAAAAACTGCCGATAAGTACAGCAATCAGAAACGCGTATTCTAACGTAGCTTGACCTTTTTTTAAAATTTTTTTACTACCCATTATTTACCCTTTTTCAAAAGAGTATTTGTCCTTCTTTATTCCTAAGACGCTATTCCTCGCCCCCGTCGTCGGCTCCGCCAACCCAATACTCATTGTCAAGGTCAGTTAAGTTTCTTGACGTTTGCTGTTCCTGATGCAAATTGGTAGTATTCGTAGTTGTTAGTGAATCCGCCCCGCGCGAAGTAAATTCTGTAACCTTCTCAGTTGTCATCAGCATATGTTCGTGTCGCGTTGTTTCATGCGGCGAGTACTGGTCACCCATCTGATCACCAATAGTCTGAAGCCGGCCCTGAATGCTTCGTTTCAAATAGTTCTGCATATACAATAACGCCCCGACAACGACCCCTATAAGCAGAGTGTACTCTAAAGTACTTTGTGCTTTTCTTACTCTTATTAACACTATAACACCTCCTTCTTAAAAACTCACTTGTTTTTTGTTACTGTATAGTCGTACTTGTTACATTAGCTTCGTTTGTTTCATTATAGCTAAACGGCGTATCTGAGGTGTAATCTTCTCTAAACGTACGTTCAGCTTTCTGACCGGTAGTCGTTCTGTCAGTTTGTACACCTTCCCACTGCCCAGTTGACCCGATCGCGGCGGTTTCGGTGTCATAAAACCGTGTCGCGTCATAGACTTTGGCCTGTAAAGATTTTTTTACGTGACTCTGAACGCCCATCGCTGCCGCGACAACAAGGGCAAAAAGAATCGCGTACTCAGCTGTTGATTGTGATTTTTTCAGTTTCATTAACATATCTGTACACCTCCTTACCTTATTTAAGTAGCTACAATTATTCTCCTCCACCCGCAGAAGCTGAGTTACCGCCGCTAGCGGCATTGTCAAGAAAATTAGTAGATTGGGTTTCGATAACCCCGGCTGAATCGCTAAACATTTTATTCACAGAATTAGTTACAACTCCCTTAGCCGCGGCAATAACCGCGACAATAATCGCCGAAAGAACTATGATGTATTCTAAAATGCTCTGGGCTTTACGTTTCTTCTTCATAACAAACACCTCCTCTTTGTGGTTATCTTACTCCATTTTGGGGATCGTACAGATCCGCCCATACGTGCGCGACTCGCGCGTTAATTGACCTAAAAACATAGCCGGTCATCGCGATCAAAGAAACTGAAATAATCGCGATTAAGGCCGCGTAATCAAAAAAACTTTGTGCTTTACGTTTAATTAACATTTTACTCCGTTGTTTCCGGGACGATCGGAACTTGCAGTTCCGGACAGTCTGAACCGTAACAGTAAGAATTATCTACCGTCACTTCCTGCTGTTCGTTTTCAAAGGTATTGTCCCAAGCCGGGGCGTACTCAACTTCCGGATTGTTCTGGGCCGTATCCGGTGGAGTTGTACGCCTGACAAAATCATCGTTAACCTCAGTTTTAACTCGATTCATTCCGTTAACAACCCCGTTTCTCAAGCCCAGTAACCCGGCTAGCATTGCCGCGACTAAAGCCGTAATAACTATAAAATACTCAATAATAACCTGAGCCCGTATTTTTTTATCGCGTTGCTTCATTTAGTTCCTGGTTTAAGTGCCGAGTCCTAACTTCAATTGCCCGGCTTAAATAAAAGGTTACCGCGCTTATTGCCGCCGAAACTATTAAAACTATTGCCACGTATTCAGTTATGCTTTGTGATTTAGATTTATTTCTCATATGCCGTCTAGACCTCAATTCCGTCTACCCAATTTGACATTTCGTTTAAGTTATCCGGGTCAATATCGTTGTACCAATCGTCAAAACTATCGTAGCCAGTATCAGCTAAAGAATCGTTGTCGTTGATATAAGACTCGATCTCATCAATCGTTGGTTTTCTTCCGTTTTCGGCTTCAAACTGTTCGGCCATATCCTTTATATTATCTAAAATGTCGCTTCCCTCAGCGTCGGGAATATCTATTGGATTATCGGTAGTATCTGTATCGGTTGTCGTTTCTCCATCTTGCAGGTAACCGTCACTTGTATCATGGTCTAAAACCGTAGGGTTGTTATGATCGTCATAAACAAGGTTGCCGTTTTCATCTAAAATAGCTCCGGCCCGTTCCCAGTTAACATTATCTTCCGGATACTCGTCGTCAGCGTAATAGTTCGGCGCTTCTTCGTTCAGAACTACTTGCCGTTCCTGACCTTCGGTCCATCCTGACTCAGCATTTTCTGAGTCGTCGATAAAGTCGCTGGTAACTCTTTGGTCGGTTCCTTCTAAGTCGGTAGGCAAAAAGACTTCGCCGGCATCACCAAAAGTCTGGGTTGTACCGAAAGCGTCAGTCGCGTCAGGTTTTGTATCCCAAACTTGCGGCCACTCATAGTTTTGGTTGTTT
Organism: Candidatus Omnitrophota bacterium; assembly: GCA_028711575.1. Classification (GTDB taxonomy): domain Bacteria; phylum Omnitrophota; class Gorgyraeia; order Duberdicusellales; family 4484-171; genus JAQTSA01. The sequence goes on from JAQTSA010000078.1 coordinate 8,440, forward strand.
CCGTCATTTAAAATGTCGTTGGTCATCGTACCGGCAGTTAAAACCGTTGAACTAGTTCCCCGTCGAGTTTCGGCTGACTGGCGTAAAGAATCAATAAAAGCGGCAATACCCACCGTAGCAAAAACTATCGCGACTAAAATATACTCCAATATAGATTGAGCTTTCCTGTTCGTGGTAAAAAAGTTTTTTTCCATTTTATCACCCTATAAATAAAAAAATCCGTTCTGCTTTCTATTCTCTCGTTTAAGAGACCTTCGGCAGCCCGGACATCCTATCTTTGAAATGAAAAGAATCGTAGTGTTTAGGTGGACCCGTGGCTTTGCGCCTCTCAATAAAATATTGAGATTTGCCTTTTCGTCGCCTCCTTACGTACCATATAAATATACCATAAGCTTGATCGATAAATCAAGATAACTTATCAAATTCTGGCCATTCGATGAAATCGGTTTCAAAGTTGTAAATCATTGATAAGAATAAGGTTATGTCTCTGATTCTCAAAGACATTTTAGATAAATTTATATTTATTTTTTTTCTCATCTCAATAAAGATAAAATAGCACAATTAACCGTTTGCCGATATAAGATATCGGTCAAGCCCCCACATTATCGAACTGAAAAACATCTGCTAAATGAGAGTCTCTTTTTGCTTTGAATTCAGGGATTGTGGACCATCCCAATCCCTGATGAATTCGTTTTGTCAGGTACCAGTTTTT
>JAQTSA010000079.1 GCA_028711575.1 Candidatus Omnitrophota bacterium
GATGGGTTAAGTTTTTCGCTTGCTGAAGGAAAAACTTTAGGTGTTGTTGGCGAGTCCGGCTGCGGTAAAACTACCTTAGCTAAAATAATCGCTCAACTTTTGCCCTATGACTCGGGAGAGATACTCTTTAAAGGTAAAATTTTAAAGGGTTTAACTCGGAGTCAGACTAAACTGTTTCGCAAGGACTTGCAAATCGTTTTTCAAAATCCCTATAATTCTCTGGACCCAAGGTTTACTGTTCGGGAAATAATAAAGGAAGGTCTAATAAGTTTAAGCCGAGAAACCAAGCCCGGCGATATCTTAAACCAAATACGTCAAGTATTAAGCGATGTCGGCATTTCTGATAAGCGGATTGACAGTTATCCCCATCAGTTTAGCGGCGGCCAGCTTCAACGAATAAGCATTGCCCGGGCTCTTGTGTTACGCCCCAAGCTTCTGATCCTTGATGAACCGGTATCTTCATTAGACGTTTCTATTCAGGCTCAAATTATTAACCTGATTGTCAAACTGCAGGAAAAGTTCAATCTAACTTATTTGTTTATTGCTCACGATTTAAGTATTGTTCGTTATATAAGTGATCAAGTAATTGTTTTGTATAACGGAAAAATTGTTGAACAGGCAAAAACCGAAGATTTGTTTAAACAGCCGTTACATCCTTATAGCGAACTTTTGATGTCATCTTCTCTGAAGATAAAAAAAGACCGAGTTGAGTTTAAACCAAAAATAAAAGAAAAAACTAAGCAAATTGTATTTAATAATGGCTGCAGCTTTTTTTATCGTTGTCCTTTAGGTTGTGACTCTTGTAAAGCGAACGAGCCAGGTTTGAGGGAAGTATTCCCCTGCCATTTTGTCGCCTGTCATCTGTTGAGGTAGTCTTTTAATGAAGAAATTTGTAGTATCTATGTTTTCCCTGTTATTGATCTGTGATCTGTCGTTTGGCAAAAGTTTTAGTCAGGGGGCAAGTTACGTTTTTATAAAACAAAATAAGTTGTACGTTGCCCGGCGTAATTCTGACGGCAGTTTGGGGCAAGCTTTACCTTTTGTTATCCGCGGCATTAGTTGGTCAGCGGCTACCAGGGCTCCGGATAGCGGGCCAAATCCCGATAACCGGGAAGAAACTGTTCCTTACGGTTTCTTTTTTGATTGGCCTAACCGCTACCCTCAAGGGCATGTTGTTTTTCTTGATTGGATGCGCCGGGAGTATTTTAATCATTACCGGGAAGATATTTATTTAATTAAAGAAATGAATGTTAATACCGTTAGGGTCTATATTGATTTTGGCCTGGATCCTGAAATCTATCAGAAAATTTTGGACGAATTTTATCAAAACGGAATTATGGTTATTCTGACCGTTGCTTCATCTAAGGAGGATATCGAAACCGGAAGATATCTTAAGATAGTAGAAAGCTATAAAGATCATCCGGCGATACTTATCTGGCTAATTGGGAATGAGTGGAACCTCAGCAATTTGTTCTGGGGGTATGAGAGCGTTTCGGAATCGGCAGCAGCGGTCGAACTTGTCGCTAGAAAAATAAAAGAAATCGATAGCGGACATCCGGTTAGTTCTTGTTTGGGCGATAAATTTTTTGATGATGACGACAACAACACTATTGGCTCGATAGTGGAGAATGTGCCGACGGTTGATGTTTGGGGGCTTAATATTTATCGAGGTGAAAGTTTTGGAACTCTTTTTGCTGATTGGCGAAAGGTGAGCGAAAAACCGTTTTATATTAGTGAGCTTGGAACCGATTCCTTTAAAACTGAAGATTTCTTGGTAGTCGATAAATTTAAAGCTGATAACTGTAGCGGTTATCAGGATCAAGGTGTTCAGGCTGAGTTTGTCATTGGTTTGCTCAATGAGCTGAAGGATCATTTGTCAGTTAATAGCGATGAGGAGCAGTGTCTAGGCGCTTTGGTGCATGAGTTTAACGATTCATTATGGAAAGTCGGCTCATATCATAGCGATTTAGGCGGCCTTGTTGATTATAATTCGCCCGAAGGTTATAGTTATAAACGATATAACAGTGAAGGATTTTATCTGCCCGGTAGCCATCCCGATGATGTGGCAAATGAAGAGTATTTTGGGGCAGTCGACGCTGACCGTAAACCCAAAAAAATATATTACGAGTTAAAAGAGTACTATAAAAAATAATTGCTTAATTTAACAATTATGAAGAAGAAAAAAATAGTAATACTTGGCGCGGGAATAACTGGCCTTTCAGCGGCTTATTTTTTAGGCCGGAGAAATGTTTCAGTTTCGGCCTTTGAAAAAGAGAGCCAGCCCGGAGGTCTTTGCCGGTCGATTAAAACAAACGGTTTCGTTTTTGATTATAGCGGCCATCTTCTGCATTTTAGACATCAATGGACGAAACGGTTTGTTAACAGTCTTTTGAAAAATAATTTAAAAAAGCACAAAAGAAGATCTTTTATTTATTTTAAGGGGCAGTTTGTCCCTTATCCTTTCCAGACTAATTTCGCTGAAATTAACGATAAAAAAATAGTTGATGATTGCCGGCGCGGGTTAATTAAGGCGGCTTCCAGCAACAAAAAATCGGCTAGTTTTTATTCCTGGGCCAGGAATTGTTTTGGCCGGGGGATTTGTGAAAATTTCTTGTATCCTTACAACGAGAAACTATGGCAGATTCCGTTAAAAGATTTAGCCCCTTTGGCGGTAGAAAAGTTTATCGTTATGCCTGATAAAAAAGATTTAACTATCTCCGGGCGAATGAATCAAGGATATAACTCTGAGTTTTATTATCCGAAAAAAGGAGGGATAGAATCCTTAGCTCAATCTTTAGCTAAAAATATTACGTCTCTGTACTTAAATCATGAGGTTAAAAAAATAGACATTCAAGCCAAAGAGGTGCGATTTGCTAATGGCGTTAAAGTTAAGTACGATGTTTTGATAACGACAATTCCTTTGCCGGAACTTAAAAATATTGTTTTAGGACTTAACAAAAGTGTTGAGTCGGATTTGTCTGCTTTACGCTGGTTATCGATATATTTAATGAATATCGGCCTAAACAAAAAAGGAATCCCTAAAATTCACTGGATATATTATCCTCAAAAGACAATACCTTATTTTCGAGTTGGCTTTTATCATAATTTTTCAAGTAGTTTAGGCCCGAACAGTAAAGGCTCTCTGTATGCTGAAACATCTGTTTTAAACGGTTCGAAAATCAAGAAAAGAGATCTGAATCGTAAAATGAAATCGGCTTTAAAGGCAACTAAAGTTATAACAAGTTTAGATGAAATGAGTTGTTTAAAAGATTGTTTTATTGACTACGCTTATCCGATCGATGATAAAAACTGTAAAAAAAGAGTATTGAGAATTAATCGCTTTTTATCCGAGAAAGATATCTTTAGTTGCGGCCGGTTTGGGGGATGGGATTATTCATCAATCGAAGATTGTATCGTTGTTGCCAAGGAGATAGCTGAGTGTGTTAGTCGAAAAGTTTAAGGAAATATATCGCTACCGGTCCAATTTATGGACTATAGCAAATTTCAATTTAAAAGACCGTTATGCCGGGTCATTGTTGGGTTTAGCCTGGGCGGTAGTTGTCCCTTGTCTTTTGATGCTTTCAGTTACTGTTGTTTTTCGTTACGTTTTTAGAATCGAAATTAAAAATTTTGAACTTTTTGTTTTTTCCGGGCTTTTTCCCTGGATGTTTACTTCAAGCGCTTTGTTTGATTCAGCGACGTCACTTGTCAGTCAGCGGAATATTTTGCGTCAGTTTGCTGTGCCTAGAATTGTTGTGCCTTTAGCGAGCGCGCTTACTAATTTCTTAAATTACATTTTTGGTTTTTTATTGGTTTACCCGATTTTTTTAATTGTTAATCCTGGAATTATTGAATTGTTTCCAGTTTTTACCTTTACAATTGTTACGCATTTCATTTTTGTCTGCGGCTTGGGCTTATTGTTATCGGTTATTAATGCTTTTTATCGGGGATTAACCCATGTCTTAGGTGTTGTTCTTATTATCTGGCTTTGGGCAACTCCGGTTTTTTATGACCCGCTGATGGTGCCGGTTGAGTTTCGATGGGTTATTTATTGTAATCCGATGAATTTATATATTAGCGCTTATCGGGATGTTTTGTTTTTTGGCCGGTTGCCTCAACCAAATCTTTTAGCTGTTATGATTATCTTTTCTTTTATAGTTTTTGTTTCAGGTTTATTCGTTCTTTCCAAGAACGAAAGAAAAATATTGAAAAAAATATAATGATTGAAATAGTTAAATTTGAGGAAGTATCCCAGTATTTTGAGGTTTTACTTAAGAAAAAAGTTAAATCCGAAAAAAAGAAAACCTGGTCACTTAAGGATATTAGTTTTTCCTTGAAAAAAGGAGAAATCTTAGGGATAGTTGGAGATAATGGTGCGGGGAAGACGACTCTCTTACGTTTGATTTGCGGGATTCTTTATCCTGATAAAGGTAAGATCAAACGGTTGGTTGATCCGATTGCTGTTTTGGAGTTGGGAGCCGGATTTAAAGAAGAGTTAACGGGGCGTGAGAATATTTTTTTGTCGGCAAGTCTTCTCGGATTAAGCAAAAGGAAAGCTGAAAGAGTGTATCAGTCGATTGTGGAATTTGCTGAGTTAGGCGAATATATTGACGCGGCGGTTAAAACCTATTCTCAAGGGATGTTTTTGAGACTCGCTTTTTCGATCGCGATAAACATTGAATCGGAACTTTTGTTGATTGATGATGTCTTTTCGGTAGGAGATGCTGGGTTTGGGCAAAAGTGTATTTCCAAGCTCTATGAACTTAAAACCAAAGGTATCGCGATAATTGTTGTTTCTCATGATTTGTCATTTTTAAGAAATTTTTGTGAGCGGGTAATTTTTTTAAAACAAGGGTCTATTGTTTCCGATGGTCCGGCGGATTCTGTAATAAGCGCTTATATAAGTCAGCTGGGAGTTGATCCAGGGTTTGTGATTTCAAATAAGAATGGTATTTCAATTCGTTTCAATAAAGGGCGGATCTTTATTGATTATCAACAAAAACCGCTATTTTCTTTTGAGGGGGCGAAAAGTGTTTTTTGTTTTAATCAAAGATGGTTTTCTTCAATTGAGGCGGTTTGGGAACTTATTCAGGTTGAGGATAATCTTATTTATGTTAAAGGGATATACGCTGAAATTTTTTTAATTGAATCCTGGAAACTTCGGTTTTCCCGGCACGGTGAAATATCTTGGGAGGTATCTTTTGCGGGAGAAGCACTGCCTTTTTTAAGTGATCAACACCTTAGGTTTATGTTTTTCAGAGATTTTGAAAGGTTTCATACTGTTGGTGGCAGTTATAGTTTTGGGACTGATTTCTATGACCGCGATTATGACATTCTTCAAAGGTGTATTTCCCAAGGATCTATTGTTTTGGAACAGCCAAAACTAAAAGATAGAAACTTTGAATTTATGTTTTCAGAAAAGTTAGATAATTTCGCGAAAATATTTAATTCTGATTTTATAGCTAAGTCTCGGGTTTTATTGGTTTACGGAGCCCAAAATGATGCCGGCCGGTTAATCAAAGATATAAAGGTTAGGATAAGCATGACCGATAAAAAAATCGAACATAAAAATGAGTGTTTAATCCACAAGGATGATCTGGAATTACGCTTTGATCAGGGTCGAGTACGTTTTTATTATCAGGGTTATGAGTTGACCAAAAAGTTGTCTTTTTATACGTCACTTTATTTTGAACAACGCTGGTTTGATTCGCATTCCGGCGCGGTTTGGCAAATAAAAGAACATTCTGACTCTTTGTTTGTTGCTGTCGGTCGATGGTTGCGTCTTCCCTTAAAACAGATCTGGCAAGTAAATATTGTTAGCCCAACCTGTTTTTCAATTGTGGTCTTTTTGTGTCCAGACGAAAAAATAGATTTCCAAACTGTTCAAACAAATGTTATGGTTAGTGATAAGTATAGTAACTGGGTTGCCGGTAAAGAGCAAGGCGCATTTCCTGATTTCAATCCTCTAACCGATAGTTATTGGGAGAGCGTTATAAAAGGTTGCTTTGATAAAATTGGAGTTTTTACCGAAAGCGGTATTTGTCCTTTTTTAGTTGAGTTGGAAATCGAAGAAAAGATACCAGGATATGAAGCTAATATTGTTAATTCCGATATTTTACACCGGGCAAGACTCCTGCAGTATAGTAATGATAACCTTCAATCGCTTTTGCCGGGTAAATACCTTTGTTTTAGCGGCAGAGTATCTGTTTGTAAAGTAAAAAACCATGGACTTTGAGCTTAGTGTTATTGTTCCGACATTTAATCGTTTGAGCAGTTTAAAAAATTGTATCGATTGTTTATTGAATCAAGATAATTTCGGTGGGACATTTGAGGTTATTGTTGTTGATGATGGGTCATCCGACGGCAGCATAGATTTCCTAGAGAAAAAAAGTAAAGATTTTGATAATTTCCGGTATATAAGCCAAAAAAATCAAGGCCCGGCAAAGGCTCGCAACAGCGGCCTGAAAATTGCAAAAGGCAGTTTGATCTGTTTTATTGATGATGATTGTTTGGTTTTATCTGATTGGGTCTTTCGGATGGTTACTGCTCATAAAGTTAATCCGGCAGCAGCAGCTGTTGGCGGCTATACCGTTTCAGCCGATGAAAGTGTTTCTTGCCTGGTAGGACAGTTTTTAAGCAACTTGACGATTAAATCTAAATTTTCCGGTCAAGATAATATTATTTTTTTTCCAACTTGTAATGTTTCTTTTAAACGAGAAATTTTTGATGAAGATATTTTTGATGAGAGGTTCGTTACCGCTGGCGGAGAGGACCTTGAATTTTTTTGGCGGTTATTCAAGAAAGGATACCGGTTTTTTTGGGATAAGACCATTGTTGTTAATCATTGTCGGCCAAGTTGTTTAAAGAGTTTTTTTCTACAAGCCTTTAATTATGGCCGGGGTAATTTCCTTGCCTATTCAATTCATTCTGACCATCCGGCATTACAGGAATTTTGTTCTTATAATCATTTTTTTGCGTCTTTTTTGATTTTTTGTAAAATACCTTTTTTTTCTTTTTTCTTAGGTAAAAGGTTGATTAAACAGGAAAAAATAAAAGGGTTTTTTAGGAAAATAAAAGTATATTATTTTTTTTCGATACACAAAGTTGGGTATATCCTGGGAAGCATTTCGGAGTATCAAAAGATTAAGAATAATTCCTTATTATTACCGCGGTTGTTGATTGTTGAGGTAACCAGACGGTGTAACTTAAGTTGCCGAGTCTGTAATATATGGAAACAGGCAGCGGCAAATAAAGAGCTGAGTTTAAAACAGATAACTTCTATATTGGATCAGGCTCATCAGCTTGGAATAAAAGAAATAGCTCTGACTGGTGGTGAGCCGTTAATAAGAGAAGATATCTTTGATATTTTCGAGTCAGCTAAAAAAATTGGAATTAAAGATTTAGGTATCGTGACTAATGGCATTATTTTAGCTGAGGAATTTGAACGGGTTAAACCGTATTTAATCGATAATACAGTTATGTTTATTGTCTCGTTTGATTCCTTGAATCCCCAGCTTCATAATTTCATAAGAAACAATGACCAAGCTTGGTTCAGGACTAAGGAAACTTTGGGGAAATTAAGCGCGCTTAAGAAACAATTTCCTAACATTAATTTCGCAACCAGCAGTATTGTTTTAAATGATAATTTAGAGGAGCTGGAGGATATCGCTGATTACGTAAAAAAAATTGGAGCTTATTGGTTTCAAGTTCAGGCTTTTTTACCTAATAATTTTGCTATGACTAATCGCCGTGGTTCTTCGTTTTGGGTTGCTGATAATAGATTGCCAGTTCTTGATATTGTCGCTGATGACTTGGTCAGCTTTTCCCAAAAAAACCCCGGATTTGTAAGAAATTCGTTTAATAATCTCAGTTTACTAAAAAAATACTATCGCCGGTCTTTAGGGGCAGAGGACGTTAATTGTTCTTTTGGTGATAAAACGGTTAGTGTCTCAGTTGAAGGAAAGTTTACTACTTGTTTCTGCGGTTACGGTAATATAAAGAACAATTCGCTGAAAAATATTTTATCTAGCCGAGCTCGGGTTCGCGCGGCAAATAAATCCCGGCGTTGTCAAAGGCCATGTTTAGTTGCCTGTTTTTGCGATATGGAAAATATCAGCTGTTTTTAAAAGGAATAAGATGAACGTAAGTCTTTATATACCGGCTTTTAATGCTGAAAGAACTATCGCTAAATGTATCGAGGCTGTATTGAGCCAGAAATATCCCCTAAAAGAGTTTCTGGTTATTGATGACGGCTCAATCGATAAAACCTATGATATCGCCTCAAACTATTCCCTGAAAGTCTTACGCCTTGACAATAATTATGGCCTTGCGGCAGTTCGTAACATTGCTTTAAACAACCTTGATTCGGATTTCATCGCTGCGGTTGATTCTGATTGTGTCATCAAGGACGATTGGCTGCAAAGGTTAATGGCTCAATTTAGTGAATCGGCGGTAGCTGGTGCCGGAGGAAAATTGATTGAAGAAAATCTTGATTCCTGTTTTGACTTTTGGCGGTCAGTGCATATGCCTCAATTCTGGGAAAAAGATGATCGTGACCCGCCTTTTTTGTTTGGCGCTAACACCGTTTTTAGAAAAAAGGCTTTATTAAGCGTCGGCGGTTACGATGAAAGTCTAAAAAATAATTATGAGGATGTTGATATCTCAAGGCGTCTTAAAGAAAAAGGGTTTAAGTTAAGATATGACCCGGAGGCTAGAGCCGGACATTTGAAAAAAGATGATTTTATCAGTTTGCTGAGAACTTACTGGTGTTGGAATTTACCGGATTATCAAAGACGTAATTTTTACCTTAGTCCTAAATCTTTGAAAGAGAAAATCTATTATAATAATTTTGTGATTGGCAGTTATTTCGCGCAGGACTTAAAAGCTAAAAGGTTTGATTTAGGTTATATTGATTTGCTGTTGTTTCTGTATCTTAGCTTTCAGGATTGGCTTTATTTTTTTGATATTTACAAAAAAGAAGCGTCTTCGTTTGATATGATGGCATTTATTCTTTCCAGTCTAGGTCTTACTTTTTTTATAAATTTGATTTAACACAAAAGTCTTTTTTTACTGATTTTGCTAAGTGTAATTTGTTAGCTATTGCCC
>JAQTSA010000080.1 GCA_028711575.1 Candidatus Omnitrophota bacterium
GGCCTTAAGGAGAGAAGCATACTCATAAGCTTTGGAGTGCAAGTACAGAGACGGTGCATCCCAAGTTTCCATCATATTCCAAGGACTCATTCCTGTCCCTCCGCCAGAGCCATCAATAGTCAATAAATCCAGCTTGGCAGCAGATGAATACTTAATTGCCATAGCAAGAGCCTGCATACCATAAGAACCGGTTTTTAAAGTAATCCGTTTGTAACCTAGCTTGCGTAAATAGGCAACCGATTCCATAAATGAGTTTCTAACATCACTTTCCTTATTTAGAGATGTATACCCCAATCGACTATGGCGAGCAAAAGACTTTATCGCTCCGCTTTTAAAAGCTTCCTGTACTTCAGAAATAGTAGGATCAGGGTCAACAACATAGCCTCGCTCTTTCAAAAACAAAGCATACTCTAAAGAATCGACTTGAATTTCACCACCGATATCTTTTGCGCCCTGGCCCCACTTTAATTCGATTATGACTTTATCGCCATACTTGTTGATAACATATTCTGCGACTCCATTACGAGTATCTTCTACGTTCATTTGAACAATAATCGCCCCATAACCGTCATAATAACGTAAGAAAGTGTCTATTCGGCGGTCCAACTCCGGAGCTTTAATTACTTTTCCGTTCTTAATTTCAGCTTTTTTATCTATTCCTACAACATTCTCACCAATAACAATCGGATATCCCGCTAAAGCCGCGCCAATTGCAAACCCGTCCCAATAACGCGCAGCAATAAACGTTGACCCCAAAGCTCCGGTCATTATTGGGACTCGAACCTTAGTCTTAATTTCATTGCCGAATGAAGTCTCAGTGCTGACATTAGGGAAAATGCAATCATCCTCAGAGTTAGTTAAACCTTTAGACAGCCCAAATGAACCATAATTGTAACCATTGATTCTTAAAGAATTGTAAGATACACCGATATGGCTAGTGTTAGAACTACCGGCAGTTATCCAACCAAAATCACGGGGATAAAGTAGTTTCCTCCCTTTAATACAGGAAACCCAAGTTTCACATTTTCCTTTACAATCAGCCCGGCATAAAGTACATAAACCCGACTCGCAAGGATTACCGCGATTAACCGTACCCAGAGCATCATTTTGTTTTGGCCACTGAATCATATTTCCTCCTTATCTCATAAATAAAAAACGGCATTCCTCTTTTTTTAGAAGAACGCCGCTGTACTTCAAAACTCCAGGAAAGCTCAATGTACGGCCTTGTACATTGTTTTACGCTTTAGTTAATTTTATTTATAATATCACCGGAAGAAAAACCGACAACGGTTTTTTAATGGGGTAATAATGGAGTATTTATACCCCCGATTATTCTCGGGGTTAAAGGGAACGAAGAAAGGATGACAAATTTACCCCTTGAGTAGTTATCCCAAGCTTTTTCCGTATGTTTTTTCTATAAGACTCAATGGTCTGAAAAGAAAGGGCTAAAGCTTCAGCGATCTGTTTAGAAGAAAAACCGGACTTAATCATATTGGCGACCTGGATCTCTCTTGCCGATAAACGGAATTGAGGATTGGTCATTCGTGGTCCAAAATTGGAAGTTAGACTTTTGATATTATCTTTCAAAATTTTTATATACTCTTTGGCGATTCCTTTGGAAGAGAGCCGTTCTACAACTGGTAAAAGAATCTGCTGAGCATTGGTTGAAACCCGTATCGCAACATCACGTTTTTCAAGCTCAAACTGAGCGACTAATTCCCTTAAGGCGATGTTCTTAGCTTTAAGGTCCCGGTTCTTATCCCGTAATAAACTGCGTGAATCTTCAAGCATTGCTAAAGCATTTTCCCGTTCAGCAAAGCGGCCCAACCGTTCGGCAATACCGTTAATAAGAGCACGCTCCTCCTTTAAAAAAGGCCCTTCATCACTTTGAGGCATTTTTTTCGTGTAATAAACTAAAACCTCACCGATCTTTTCTTTGTTAGCGTAAATATTCTCTTTCTGAAACCACTTGCTCTTCCTGAAGGTTTTGGTAGAAAAAATACTTTCCTTATAAATAATTCTCGCTTCGGTCACTTCGGGATACTGCCAAGAAGGCGGGATCAAATCCACAGTGCTGGACAAAACCTTGTCAGGAAACGAACCGGATTCTTCTATCAATTTAGCAATGCCATAGAGACAATTAAGCTCTTTAACCCGTTCGCCAAGGTCATGGCGAATACGTTCATAGTCAGCTTTTATTATTTCTAAATATTTAATTCTTTTTTTAAGATCTTTATTCTCTTTATCTTGGGCAACAACTCTCATATCAACTTATCCCTAAGTTTAAATTAAAAAATAAATAAGGAACCGTGCCGGATACACTAACAAACGATTTGCTAGAACTGTCTAATCACTTTTGGAAGAAAATTCTTTCCAGGATTCTTCAAGTCTAGGATTATCAAGCCAAGACAAAAAATAATTAGTATAGTCTTGGCCAGTAGCTCCATTATCTCGTCCGGTAATTACAATTTTTTTCTCATATTCACCGCAGATATCAAGAGCCATTGAAACCTTTTTTGCCGGATCAAGATAACCGATATGGTTAAGAAGCATCGCCGCAGCCCTGATCATTGAACAAGGATCAGCATACTTAGCTCGGCCCTCTTTGACCATCCGCGGAGCACTTCCGTGAATAGCCTCAAACATTGCCCATTTCTGTCCAATATTTGCACTCCCTGCAGTGCCGACACCACCCTGAAGCTGAGCAGCTTCATCAGTTATAATATCGCCATAAAGGTTAGGTAAAACCATGACTTTAAAATCCTTGCGCCTAAGCGGATCCAACAATTTAGCCGTCATAATATCAATATACCACTCATCCAGTTTTATCTCTGGATACTCCTTGGCAACCCGAAAGGCAACTCGAGAAAATCGTCCGTCAGTCGTTTTAACGACATTCGATTTTGTTACCACTGTGACCCGATTAATATTGTTTTTTTGCGCATACTCAAATGCCATTCGTATGATACGTTCACTACCCTGTTCCGTCGTTACTTTAAAATCAACACTTAAATCCTCTGAAACGTCAAACCCGCGAGAACCCAAAACATAAGCACCTTCGGTATTTTCTCTAAAAAAGCACCAATCGATCCCTTCTTTGGCTATCATCACCGGCCGGACATTGGCAAAAAGATCCAAATGCCTACGCATCGCGACATTGGCACTTTCAATGTTAGGCCACTGATCTCCCGCCTGAGGTGTAGTTGTTGGCCCTTTTAAAATAACATGACAACCTTTTAATTCTTCCAAAACATCATCCGGTATCGCTTTATTATGCTTTACTCTATTTTCGATTGTTAAACCGGCTATATCACGAAAAGCTATTTTACCTGATTGAACCTGGTCCTTTAAGACATGTCGTAAAACAGTCTCCGCATGTTTAGATATAACTTCACCGATACCATCGCCAAAACAAATTCCGATAATAATCGGATTCAGCAAGGAATAATCGGTTGAGACTTGAATTTTCTTCATCGCATCAACACGAGCCAACTGCTCTTGCAGGATTAAAGCGAATTTTTCTTTTGCCTGATCGATCAATTCTTTGTTCATAGTTTTTCCTTATGTTTTAAGCTATTACCAAAACCCCGTTCTCAAGTAATCGTCAATAGCTAAAGCAGATTTTTTACCGGCACCCATCGCCGAGATGACTGTGTCAGCCCCACTGACAATATCGCCTCCGGCAAAAACACCGACCTTACTCGTTTTACCCGTTTCGATATCTATTAAAATATTTCCTTTTTTACCGATTTTAATATCCGGTGTAGTCGCAGCAATCAAGGGATTAGGACTATTTCCAATAGCAACGACTACGACATCAGCTGCGATCATAAAATTTGACCCCGCGATTGGAATCGGACGCCTTCGGCCCGAAGAATCGGGCTGGCCTAATTCCATTCTAAGGCATTCGATCTGCTTGAGCTGTCCTTTTTCATCGCCATAATATTTTAGCGGCAAAGTAAGGGTTTCAAAAATAACACCCTCTTGTTGGGCATGCTCAACTTCTTCCTGCCTAGCCGGCATCTCCAATAAAGAACGGCGATAAATAACCATCGCCTTTTTAGCGCCAAGCCGCAAAGCCGTGCGGACTGAATCCATAGCTACATTTCCACCGCCAATTACAGCAACGTTTTCACCCTTAGGAACCGGAGTATCATACTCCGGAAAACGATAGGCTTTCATCAAGTTTACTCGGGTTAAGTATTCATTTGCCGAATAGACCCCGTTATGATTTTCCCCTTCGATACCCATGAACCAGGGTAATCCAGCACCCGTTCCGACAAACAAGGCATCGAACTCAGTTAACAGTTCATCGATTGTCCGGGTTCGGCCAACAACAAAAGAAGTTTCAATCTCAACACCCAAAGATTGAATATAAGCGACTTCTCGATCAAGAATAGTCTTTGGCAGCCTGAATTCAGGAATGCCATAAACCAAAACCCCGCCGATCTTATGTAAAGCTTCAAAGATTTTTACCCGATGCCCGATCTTGGCTAATTCCCCGGCCGCAGTCAAACCAGCCGGACCGCCACCAACAATCGCAACTTGTTTGCCACTTTTTGCCACTTTAAAAATCTTTTCCGGCTGATTCTGTTTTGCTTCCCAATCAGCAATAAACCGCTCTAACCTTCCAATAGCAACCGGATCGCCAAGCTTAGATAATACACAAACTTTCTGACACTGCTCTTCCTGGGGACACACCCTTCCACAAACAGCCGGTAAGGCATTAGTCTCTTTCATTTTTTTGATCGCACTTTTAAAGTCACCTTCAGCAATAAAACCAATAAAACCAGGGATATCTATCGCTACTGGACAACCTTTACGGCATAAGGGATTCTTACACTGAATACATCTTTTGGCTTCCTTAATAGCTTCTTCTTCACAGTAGCCCAGAGAAACTTCCTTGAAATTTTTTATCCGGACTTGCGGATTTTGCTCTCGCATTAAAACTTGCTTAGATTCTGGTTTTGCCATGTTATTCTGTAACACCTTTAATTGACTCATCAAGCTTACAAAGACCGCACTCTTCCTGCTCAACAAATCTTTTTTGCCTAGTCATCAACTCTTCAAAATCAACCAAATGTCCATCAAAATCTGGACCGTCGACACAAGCAAACTTAGTCTGATTGTCAACCGTTACCCGGCAACAACCACACATCCCCGTACCATCGATCATAATCGAGTTAAGACAGACCAACGTCTTAGTCCCAAAGGGTTTGGTAACTTCAGATACCGCCTTCATCATCGGTACCGGGCCAACACAAAAAACTAAACCATAATCATTGTTTTTTCCCAACAAACGCTTTAAGGTGTCAGTTACAAGCCCTTTTTCTCCTAACGAGCCGTCATTAGTTGTAATAAAAGTTATATTAGAAAATTCCTTTATCTCCTCCGACAAAATAACCAAATCAGCAGTTCTTCCACCAAGAATAGTCGTCACCACGCATCCGGCCCGTTTCAAAGCTCTAACCACCGGTAACAGCTCAGCAATACCTACCCCACCGCCAATAAGAATAACCTGGCCATAGTTTCCAACACTTGTCGGCCGCCCCAAGGGGCCGACCAAAGAAAAAAGACAATCACCAACCTCCAATTTACCTAGGATAGTTGTTGTAAACCCGACCGCCTGAAAAATTATTGTGATTGTACCATTTTTTTTATCATTATCTACAATAGTCAAAGGAATTCTCTCACCGGTTTCATTGACCATAAGCACAATGAATTGGCCAGGCAAGGCTTTTGCGGCAATGTTAGGGGATTCAATGACGAATTTTATTAGATTTTCAGCTAACTGTTCTTTGGCTATTATTTTCAAACTATCACCTATTTATTCCTTTTTTTTACGGGCATTATACCACTTAGGATTTTTGCGACAATACTAAAAGTAAAAACAACTTAATAGACACATTCTTTAGATCTAGCTTAGTGTTTTACAATATCAAGGTATATCGCGGCAAGAAGAGCAACGACTGAAAGGGCAAAGATAAAAAAATAGTTAATTCGCTCTTTTTTTGATCTTAGACTGCAAAGGATCTTGGCAATTGATTCTCGATCAGAAAGAGTCAAAGCTTGACTTGACTCGACCTTTGAAAAAAAATCTTTATCCTTCAATATTTTTCGTCAACTGTTTACTAATCCGATAACAGCAACATAGCAAGCCAGCTTGACATAAAAAATGCCGACAGCTAACAATAAGCCGACTAAACGCACCGCAATTGTTCCGATTAAACCAACCTTAAAAAATACCCACGATACCAGAGAATCTTGACTATTCCTAGATTGACTGAAATTGGCGCCGGCGTTTTCTTCGAAAATCAGTTTTAACCTGATTTAAAAGTGAATTATTATTAATAGCTATAACGAATTAAAACCAGGAAATAAAAAAAAGCTTATTAACCGAAAGTTAATCGGTCAGCCATAACTTCTCCGGCATGCTCTAAAGGCTTAACCTTTTCATAGATTTTTGCGATCTTACCTTGGGGATCAATGAGGAAGGATTGTCGGATAACACCGAGATATTCTCGGCCCATAAATTTCTTTTTACCCCAGACGCCATAAGCTTTCACAATAT
The DNA here is from genome assembly GCA_028711575.1 of Candidatus Omnitrophota bacterium. Classification (GTDB taxonomy): domain Bacteria; phylum Omnitrophota; class Gorgyraeia; order Duberdicusellales; family 4484-171; genus JAQTSA01. The sequence continues at coordinate 6,572 of JAQTSA010000080.1, forward strand.
CTTTTTTCTCATCAGAAAGCAGGTCGAATCCCAGAGAATATTTATTAGAAAATTTTTTATGACTGCTGATGCTATCAGCACTTACTCCTAAAATAATAAAGCCAACCTTTTTAAATTCTTTTATTGAATCGGAAAAAGTACAAGCTTCTTTCCTGCAACCGGGAGTATCGTCTTTGGGATAAAAATACAATAAAACATAGTTGCCCTTGTAGTCAGCAAGATTTATGATTTTTCCATCTTGATTAGGAAGGGATAATTCAGGAGCAGTTTGTCCGACTTTAAGCTTCATAGCTGATTATCGTTAAGCATATGAACCATTAAACCCAGATAATCACATAAATGTCTGGTAATAAGGAAGTTTCTGCGAGTATATTCTTTAGCTTTTTGCCCCATATCCAAAAGGACTTCAGGATTGTTTAAAAGATACCTTATTCGATAAGCACAACCCTCTATCGAATTCACCGTAAAACCGGTAACACCATAAATTATCTGTACCGCTATACCGCCTACCGCTCCGCCAATTACCGGTTTACCCTTCCACATCGCCTCAGCGACCGTCAAGCCGAAACCCTCTTTGACCGATTTTTGTAAAACCACAGTAGCCGCCCGCTGAAGAGCGTTAATTACCAGATTAGCATCAGGTGGAAGGTTTAAAATTATGATATCGGGATCCTTGCTGGCATAAGCCAAAACCTCATTAAGAACCGCTGCTCCTTCGGGGTCATCAGTTGCGCTACCCCCAGCGAGAACCAGCGAGCAATCATTATATTTTTTTACTATTTTGTAAGCTTCAATTACTCCTACAGGATCTTTAAAACGGTCAAAACGGGAAACCTGTAAAATCATCGGTTTATCTTTTGGTATATTATAAGGACTGATAAGAGTTTCAACTTCCTGAGGCGTTAATTCACGATTTTTATCACTTAACGGATCAATCGATGGATACATTAAAAACTGGGGTATATCTATTTTTTGAGCGAAATTTGGTAAAGAAAAGATAGCTCCGTCATAACCCGATACGTACTCTTTTAAAAAGTTCCATACTTTGCGTTGAGGCCGCGAAGCGTCGATATGACATCGCCAAAGCCATTTAGCTTTTTTCGGCTTTTTATATATAAAACCAGCCGGCTGGGGATCATGGATTATTGCGATATCGGAGTCAAAAGAAATCCGCCGGGCATTTTTATGATTAACTTTTTTGTATTCGTTAAACATTTCCGGAGTTATCACCTGACTGTCACCCTGTAAGGCATTATGGAAACACTTTGTAGTCTGATAAAACAGTGGCGTTCCTTCCATAACTTCCCAACGGGTATCGATCTCTAAATCATTAAAAAACGGAATAAGACGATGAAGCATCTCGGCTACTCCCCCGCCGAAACGGGTCGAATTGACATGAAGCATACTTTTCCCTTTCAGGCGCCTTGCTAAATGATAGATCAACTCAACAGTTCCCCGGGGAGCTATCTCGCGATAAGAATCAAGCGTTATATTTTTAGCCATTACTTAAAGCCTTTTCACATAAGTTTAAAAACTTAGATCTTAACCCTTCCAAACTATACATGTAACTATCAATTTGCTCAAATTTCTGAGCTAAATCAGGCATACCTAAAACTTCATCTATCCAGTGAGAAAAGTCACTTCTCCCTTTTCGATCACGAAGGCGAGCTTCATAGACATGATTATATATAGCGCTGGCATCAATCGTTCTTAACGCCTCTTTAAAATCAAAAAGATTCCCGACCGCTATACCAGTCGGTATTACAATGATTTTGGACTGCATAAAATATAAAGGCTGTCCATAAGAAACAGCAGGAATCGTTTTAAGGCCGGACAAATGGTCATCAAGGATATCGATCAATTCCAAACGGATATCTTCAATTCCTTTATTCCCGGAAGGAGTAATAACCGCTAATTTTTCACCTAAAACCCTGTCCCGGATTTGGACTGCCGCCCAAGTGGCAAAATCATTGGGATAAGCTCCGGCAATATAAAAATGACGTAAAAAATAGCTGCTGGTATGATAGTAAATAGAGTCAGCCGGAACTTCTTCGATCAGCTCTAATAAAGCCAGCTCATCATCAGCTCGTTTTCCAAGCAACTCTCTTATTTCGAAACAACCTTTAAAATTAAATTCATTCATATCGTCTTATTTTGCCTTTTTTTTACAAAACTATTATAGCAAAAAACAATCTTTTTAGTAGTTAATTTATTTTTTATTGTCAAGCCAAAGTTAAAATGTCCCTTTTTTACCAAAGTTAAAGTGTCCCTTTTAGGCCTCTGTTAAGACTAGTTCTTCAGAAGCTTTCTGGGTTTTTAAACGAGTCTTATTTGACAACCAATT
>JAQTSA010000081.1 GCA_028711575.1 Candidatus Omnitrophota bacterium
GCCTAGCTAAGCGTCTCAAAATTAAACGCCTGATATACACCAGTTCAGTATCAGTCGTAAACGGTAACCAAAGCGCCCTAATTGCTGACGAGATGCCTTATAACAGCCGGCTCAAGTACGGCAACTCAAAAATAGAGGCAGAAAAAATAGTAAAACTCTATCGCCAAAGCGGCAGGGAAGCGGCGATCCTACGGCCCTGCATGGTCTACGGGAAAGGCGAACCACACCTAACCCCAAAACTCAAAATACTGCTCAAGCTGAGGTTAATACCTTTAATCAATGGAGGGCAGAATAAGACTCATTTGGTCAGCGTTAAAACCGTGGTTGATGCCCTTATTTTTGCCGCCGAGGAAAACTCCTGTCTGAAAAATACAATAATCGTTGCCGACAAGGAAATACTAACGATGAAAGAAATTTTAACTATAATGTCAAAATCTATCGGCGCTAAACCGCCAATAGCAATACCCAGACCCTTAAACTGGTTTTTGTTTAACCTGCCATTTTTAGGCAAACGGTTTCGGTTATTCGTTAAAGACCGAATCTACAGCACCAAGGAACTGGAAGAATCAGGATTTAAATTCCGCTTTCAGGCCAAAGAATCTCTCAGCGAATCGATCTAAAACCTAAAACAAACCAAAGCCCGAAATAGCCATTAAGAACCAAAGCAACGAAACCTGTGAATTTTTAGAATATTCAATAACGTCAGTGTTAAGGACAGCAACATTTCATTTCCACACAGGCTGCTGACACTTAACATAAAACCCGTGTTTTGCGTTAAAAGAAAGCAGTTTTGACTATAGAATCGAGATCGTATTAAGGTTGACTATTTAGACAAAAACAGGAAAAGAAACGACACATCTCTTACTTCCTATAATATATCTTATGTTAACTTTTGTAAATATCGTTTTCAGGACAATTAAGCTAACACTATTAATGGTTTTGCCGCTCTTTCTTTTTTAGGTTTGAGTTACCTAGTCCGGCCTTTAATCTATTTTTCCCGTTACACGATATTTACCGGTTCTTACTTATATTTACTTCAATTAAAAAGTCTAATCTTAAACCAAGAAGCCAAATTAGCCCCGATTCGAAGTTAAAAGGTTACACCGGTCGATTGACTCCATTAAGCACGCCTTATACAAGATTTAACAGCGATAATTAAGCTTCTCTGAGGCAGTTTTAGAGAGGTTCTTACAAAGACCAATATAAAGGGTTAAAAAAGGGTCATTTAGGCCCCCAAACCGGGGTTTACTGCATTTTTTCCATATGTGACGTTTTATCAGCTTCAGATCGCAACGGACTCCATCCCTGATGCTTCTTCTCAACGATTATCGGCACACAATGAAGAAGCGGCAGCCTAAACCTCATCGCAAACCCATAAATTGGCGCGACAACAAATGACAGTATCGAAACAGTAGCTAAAAGCATAATCCAGGTTTTCATGATTGCAAAAACGACAGAAGCAACTAGAACAACGACAAGAACAACTAATGTTGTGGTATTATAGATAGCGTAATATTTCTCATAAACCGACTCATCAATTTTCATCCAGGTTGAACAGTTATGACATTCAAACTCACAGCAAAAATGTTTTTTTTCACGAGCGTCAAAAACATCCTTAAATGGTTTGACTTTACTTGAACATTTAGGGCATTTCATTTTAAATAACCTCCTTATTACAAGAAACAGTGTTAGGCTTTAATTAGAAGCCCTGAAAATTATCTTATCATAATTTGACAATTCTCTCGAATAATTTAGAATAAATTATAACTAATTAAATAATACCAACTAGACAAGGAGGTTAAAAAATGGATATAATTGCAATTCGGACTACAGAGGATTTTTTAAAAAAAAGTGAAGGTAACAGCGCCTTAATCTTCCTTAACAGCGGCCAGACCTATGAAACAAAGTTTATATATAAAATAATCGAGCCAGCGGTAAGTAACTTTCAGCCGTTGATAATCGTCGACACCCAGGTTGACCAGGAAGATATGGCTATTATCCCAACATCAAACATCCACCATATAGTCATCAAGGGACCAGAAAAGGAAAAAAAGGTCGGATTTTTTATTGATAAAACCCGATAAAAAACGCCAAATTTATAAAGAGCGGTTTAGGCCGATAAGGGCCCAACCAATCTCTTCTCTACCTGCAACCCAGCCGCCATAGCACACCCGATGCTAAGCCTCTCATTACCCCAGCGGGGCACCGGCTAAAACACAGGAAACCTTAGGCCTGTGGCTTTGCGTCCTCCGCTTTCACGGAGTTTGCCCTTATCGGCGAATTAAGTATACAACATTTTTGGTGTTCTTTTCAAGCAAACAAGTGTTTTTTTAGAAAAAAGGCCAAAGGACTCAACTAACCGGAAAAAAAATCAAAAATAGACCCCAGCCAATCCTTCATCAGAATCATATTCCTGGATCCATCCCTCAAGCTCAAGACCCTCAACAAAGGACTTCACCTCCTGATACTCGGCAAAGGAAACCCTACGGTTAATTTCCGGATATTTTTGGGCATTAAAATATGGTTGATACTGAAACATTGTACTGACCAAAGCTTTAGGGCAGTTATCTTTAATCCAGGATAAAATTTCAAAACTGTTCGCTAAATGCCCGGGAAGGACTAAATGGCGGATAATCAAACCTTGGCTCAAAAGACTTCCCTGCCAGGAAAAACGATCTTTTTTTTGCTCATACATCACCTTAATTGAATCACAATTATTTTGCGGGTAAGCAAAAGCTTTAGAAAATTTTTCAGCGATTTGGCCTTCGGAATATTTCATATCCGCCAAATAAACATCTACTACATCATCCAAAAGATCAATAATTTCCTTCTTCTCAAATCCTGAAGTATTATAGACCATCGGCAAAAAAAGTCCTTGGCTGATAGCTATTTCCGCGGCCTTTAAAATCTGAGGTAAATAATGGGTTGGAGTGACCAAATTTATATTGTGCGCCCCTTGTTTTTCTAGATTAAGCATTATCTGTGACAATTCCTCTATTGTCACATCTTTTCCGGCAGATAAATGAGAAAATTTATAATTCTGACAATAAACACATTTTAGATTACAGCCCGAAAAAAAAATAGTACCGCTTCCTTTTGTGCCGCTAATCGCCGGTTCCTCTCCCTGATGCAAAAAATTTGAGTAAACCGAAATTTTATCGGTCGCTCCGCAATAACCTGATTCGCCTAGAGTTCGGTTTATCCGGCAATTCCTTGGACATAAATCACAGCAGCTTAGATGATCAAAAAGATTTTCTGCTAAAGATTTTAATGTTTTTATTTTTTTGGCTGGGTTAGGCATACTGAGAAGTTCTAGGTTAACTGTCCGCGATAAAGATTTCTAATTGACAAAAATATGTCTTGATAATCGCAAGTACGATAATCAGGGAAAGTTGTCTCAAGATGCCGAAACATCCCGTTACGGTAACAGAGAGTAACTTCAGCGTATACACCTTTATCAAGATAAATCCGGTGAGCGAAATCTTTTGTGGTAGTCAAAACGAGCTTAGCATCATTGATATATCCCGGATCAATATTAACCAGACGATTTCCCGCGACTAAAAACTGCTTCTCAACTTCGATTGCTGTCAACTTGATATTAACAAAATTGTTAGCCTCCTGCAATTTCAAAAAAGACACAAACCTTCGATATAATGGACTGCCCATTTCTGGAGCATAATAGTCCGTATAACTGAATTTGAGTTTTTGGCTTTCATAGTCAGAGGGTCCATAAATACCGCGGAGAATCTCCAAGGACTTTAAATAGCTGTCTTCATCTGAGTATATAAAGCCGAAAATTTGTTTTACCAACTTAGGGAAATGCAGATTCAACATTTTTAGGAGTTCATGGAAGGATTAGACAAAATACTCTTAGCAAAAGAAGAGACAGTTTTAACAAAAAAAGAATTAATGTAATTTACTAAGCACCGACGATCTTTATCGGTTATCTCACTAAAAAAGATACCGACGTAATGACATTCTTTGTTATTTTCGACAACAGTTTGCTGACGGACAACAACTCCTTGACAACAGATTTTTTTCACTTCTTTGGTCTTACTTTTAGTGTTGGTTATTAAAATAACAATGTCAAGCTTTGTCATCAACGGCAAAGTTTTATCGACCAGACAATAAGCTCCACTGGCAGAGATGTTGCGAGTTTCAGTAAGAACATCAAACTCTGGGTCGGATAACTTTAGCGGCAGAACCCTATCCAAACGCTTATCTTTTCTTCGTTCACTCATGGGAAGGCTTATAGTTTACTGAAACAGGTGATAATACTACCGATTCAGCTTCTATTCAGAAGATTGTTTTTTCTTAAGAAATGCCTTAAAGCAGGTCTTATTGCAAAAGTGACCGCCGTCGCGATAGTACCAGTCAACTCTTTTTAAAGACTTGTTACAGCTTCCACAGTTTTTTCTTTTTGCTTCGCTTCTTACACTCATTTTAGTAGTTATAAATTTGGTTTAAGAATTGGTCAATCGATCTTTTATTGGTGTCACTTATTTCCGAAAACTGCAAACCGACTGAATATCGGTCATTAGCTCGTTCTTTATTACACCAGGCAACCTTAGCCTTCAAACGAACAACCTTTTCTATCAGGTTAATATTAAGTTTCAAACTGTTTCCCATAGGGATAAAATCGTCAGTTACAATTTTTACACCTCCAGAACTCATGTCTTTACTAACTGTATAAAAATAGCAATTTTTGGTCAAAAAATCACATTCAACCGGGAATGAAATGCCAACTCTTGTATGCTCTCTTTTTTCGCTCATTGTTCTATTTTTATGAATTGAATATATCACAATTTGAGTTGCTTGTCAATAAATGCCTCTAAATTTATAATAGCTTTTTTTATCATCGTCAAAGGCAGATTACTACCCACTGAAACCTGACCGATCTTTTCTAACAATACCATTCGGGCCTTGCCAGATATAAACTTTTTATCGTAAGTCATTGCTTGATAGACTTTATCACTATCAAATTTAACAATAATTGGTAAGCCCAATTTCAAAGCCAGTTTGCTTATTTCAAGTACAGTTTGTTTACTGGTTTTACCTAACAAATAGGAGAGATAGCCGGCATATACCATACCGATAGAAACAGCCTTGCCATGCGTTAATTTACTATAGCCTAAAGAAGCCTCTAAAGCATGACCAAAGCTGTGTCCAAAATTAAGAATAGTCCTAATTCCCAAAGACTCTTTCTCATCAGCTTGAACAATTTTTGCTTTGATCTTAAGGCAGGTATAGACTATTTTTGAAATAACAGCTTTATCAAGATTCAAAACATCGTCAACCTTATCCCGTAACAGATAAAACAAATCTTTATCGGCTATAACCCCATATTTTATAACCTCTGCCAACCCTTCCCTTACCTCTTTCCGGGGTAAAGTAGCTAAAAAATTGGTATCGACAAAAACAGCCTTTGGTTGATAAAAACTGCCAATTATATTTTTAGCCTGTTTTAGATCGATAGCAGTTTTACCACCAACACTTGAGTCTACTTGGGCTAAAAGAGTCGTTGGAACCTGAATACAGGGTATTCCACGTTTATATATCGATGCCGCGAACCCGCCAAGATCGCCTACCGTTCCCCCGCCTAAACAAACGATAAATGGCTTTTTGTTCCAAAGGTCATATTTTATTATTTGAGAGATTATTTTAAACAACCATTCCTTAGATTTTGCCGGTTCGCCATCACAAACCGTAACGATTGAATAACCCTTTTTTTTAGGTAGAGCCGACTCAATTAACGGCTGGTAAAGCTTAAAAACCTTACGGCTAGTAACTACAATACCTAAATTTCCGATATTATTCTTACGCACATATTGATCAATCTGATTGAAAGCCCCTTGCCCCAAGTAAATGTTATAAGGATTTTCCGATAAACGAAGATTTATTATTTTCATCTTTTTTTTACTCATCATTTAATCACACTCGTAAATAAACTCCTAAAACCTGCAAAATAGCGTTAACAACTGGAAATATAAACCAATGCATAAAACCCATCAAAAAAAGAACAACTATTACCGGGAAACCAAATTTTGCTAATCGCAAATACTTATAATGAAAACGGTATGGCAAAAGAGACGCCAAAACCTTTGCTCCATCAAGAGGTGGAATCGGCAAAAGATTAAAAACAAAAAGAATCAAGTTAACAAGGATGATACCCAAGAAAAGGTCGGCCTGACTTCCAACCTTAAAAACTTTTAAAAAGAGCGTCAACACCAACGCTATAGCCAAATTCATCAACGGCCCGCTTAAACCGACCCATAGGATATCTCGTTTCGGCTGTTTAAAATGATTGGGATTTATCTCGATCGGCTTAGCATAGCCGAGAACTAACGGATAGCCCCAAAAAGTTAAGCTCATAATGCAGAGCAAGACCGGTAAGATAAGCGTACCAAAAATATCAATGTGAACAACTGGGTTAAAAGTTAAACGGCCGCAAGATTTAGGTGTCGGATCCCCTAATTTATCAGCCGCAAAACCATGAGCCCATTCATGAGAAGTGATCGATAAAAAAATAGCAAAAACTAAAAATATAGTCATATCCCAGAATAAATTTGATAGAAATCAAACCGTATCAATAATTTTAAAGGTCACCGTTTTTTTCTTTATAAATACGGTAGAGATAATTTTTGGCATTTATTACCTCTTCTCGGGATAAATCTTTCTGCAAAGCCATATGATAATAAGGTTTCACTTCTTTAGACGGCTTAAGAACATTCTGCAAAACATCCAGGTAAATCGAAGATACTTTTACCGGCGTTAGATCTATTCTCGAAAAAAAATGAGATAGTAACTCATTATTATCTTTAGCAAGGGCGCTAAATATATAAATAATGCTATAGATGCTATACTTGGGCTCATCACCTAAATAATTTTCCAAATCATAGACTATATTTTCGCCATGTGAAATAATATTTTGATGTACTATTTCTTTATTCTTCATATTCGGTTGGCGTAAGAGCGGCATAAACGATGCCAGATCAAAACGGTCTTCTTCCTTAACAGGAATATCCGCTATCTTTTTTAAAAACTTCTCATTAACCCAACCCTTAACCGGTAAGACACCACAAACCTGATACCACGGCCCTTCAAATCCGTTGATAGTAATGATTTGGCCTTGAACAAAATTCCCAATTACCGGAGAATCAAGGGATGGTTTGAGGCGTATATTTAATTTTGAGGCAACGACCCGCCCCTTTGTCCGTGATACTTTTTTTACAAACTCCGACGACACAAAGCAAGTAAGTTCCCCAGGATAGTTGACATTAACCCACTCGAAACGTTTTAAAAGCCCCTCAATCCTATCGCCTTTCTTTAGGGTTCCAAGCGATAGGGACTGTACCGTGGCGTCGGACCGGATATTAATATTATCTTCGGTAACTTCGTAACTTTCCGAGGAATAAACGGCAGGCGCCAACATAGACAAGACAAAAAAGATCAAGCAAAACCTAGTCATTACAATCAGGGTTATTTACCGTCCTTTTTAGCTTCATCTTTCTTTTCGTCTTTAGGTTTTTCTTTCTTTACAGCTTTCAGTTTAACGACCTTAATCTTGGCTAAACCTCTAACCTTATCTCCGGCTTCCCAAAGCCCGCGTTCGATCAGCCACTTAATACGTTCAGTACGTTTCATAACAGAACGGACAGAACTAAGGCCTTGACCTCTTTTCAATGATGGATGCAAACTCATAACCTTTTCCTCCTTAATGAAACTTGGAATTTTCAAGTCAGCTTAGGCTGACGCAGAAAAATCCGTAGTTGAATTAAAATCGAGCCATTATGAGGGAAATGTCGAAGAGATTTCCCGATTATCAGAATGGCCGAAATACCTATCTTTTAGCCAGAAACTTGGAATTTTCAAGTCAGCTTAGGCTGACGGCAGAAAAATCCATAGTTGAATTAAACCTAAGCCATTATGAGGGAAATATCGAAGAAATTTCCCGATTATCAGAATGGCCGAAATAGCTATCTATTTTTTGACAACCCTAATAAAACAGTCACTATATGACGATTTTAAAGATTGCATCTTCTCCTTTGCTTCCTGCTTATCGCTAAATTCCCCAACAAATACAACCATATACTGACCTTTTTTCAACACTAAAGCCGGATAACCCTTAGTTTTTAGTTTTTCGACTTCTTGTTGAGCACGTTGACTACCGGCATAACTAGCCACTTGAATACGGTACTTTTGACCACTATCCTGAGAATTCTTCTCTTGTTGAGAGTTCTTCTCTTGTTGGAGATTTTGGTCAATTTCAGGCTCTTGGACCTCAATTTCCAGCTTTCTAAGCTTACCAGGGGTCGTTTTAGCTTGCTCTATTGTACCTTGATTTTCTGATTTATCAACAGAAAAATTAGCCAATTCCTTCTTTTTAGTATCCAAATAGGCTATCTTACGCCCCCTCTCCACACCAAGCGAAAAAGCGACAGTCAACAACAACCCAACCACAACCCCCATCAAAATAAGGGTATCCACCGGCAAGTTGAAAGATTGACGATTACGTTCACTTTTAGTATCGGTCTCAATGCCGAATAAATGAAGCTGTTTTCCTTTCATATTCCTACCTACACAATTTTAGATGCTTTTTTATATCTTTTCGTTTAAGAATCTTTAAAAAAGCGTCAATGACTTTAGGATCAAACTGTTTAGCCGACTGTTTCTTTAACTCTTTTGTAATCTCCTCCAACGGTTTTCGCTTACGATAAGGCCTGCCAAAATACATAGCATCAAAAGCGTCAATAACTGATAATATGCGTGCAGCAAGGGGAATTTGATCTTTTTTAAGGCGTGAGGGATACCCCTTTCCGTCAAAACGCTCATGATGATGCATAATTATCGGAATTACCGGTTTTAGGAGATCCATATCTTTTATCAT
>JAQTSA010000082.1 GCA_028711575.1 Candidatus Omnitrophota bacterium
TTCAAAGTTGGCACATGACTGAGTGGTTTAGCAATCGCCACCTTATAAAGGTCAGGTGAAAAATCATTAATCAATAAAGCCGAAATAAGCCCCGGAATAGTTTTGATTGGCGCAAAAGATGCGAATCGATTCACGGCTGCTGGTTCGATAAGACTATCCATATTTTCATGCATTGGCATGAACATTACATATTGCGATAACTCTCTAATGTCCTTTGATAGAAAACATGTAAATACGACGCCGGGGTGAGACCTTGCGCAACGACTTGAAGATTGCACATATTCTGCATAATGCGAAGGCATTCCGCATATTGTCATCATATTTATTCTTTCTAAATCTACGCCATGGCTTATCAAACTAGTCGCAGCGACTACGTCTAGCCTTGAGGAATCTGTATAAGCACACTCTGCCTGTATCCTTTCAAGTGTAACACCAATATCCTCTGGGTTACGGTCTCCTGTTAGTAGCTCGTGCCTAATTTTTGATAGTGAATCAAATTCGAATTCGGAACTTTTTTGGTCTAATCTATCTAGTAGATTACTACCAGTAGCTTTTTTGTTAACATATGCGAGAGAGAAATCATAAAGAGTCAATATATTCATCGCATCATTGTCTGTCAGATTTTGATCATTCAATATCTCTTTGACTTTATGAATGTTTGCTTTTAGTAATTTTATTTCATGTTGATAGATAAAAAGAATCATGGAAGCAACATCTACAATTGATTTAGAATGGCATAAAACACCGACATATGTCCTTCGATTCTTTAAAGGTTTACTAGTGGCATAAAAAGATTCCCCCTTTTCCCATGAAGGCACTGGAAACCTGTCAGAATCTTTAAGGTAAAGATGGAATGCATGGTGATTGTAAGACTCGATAGTGGCAGTTGCGGCTAGAACCTTAGGAGGTAAGAAAACTTTTTGGCCCACATATTGTAAAAACCCTTCGTAGTGACCATTAAAGACACCGAGGTCTGATTTCAATAGGTGCATTTCATCTTGAATTAAAAGCGATGGCCCAGGGTCATCAATAGGTGATAGTTTAACTAAATCGCTTTTTTTCTTTTTACGACAACCTGATGAATAAGTCTCTAAACAAGAATCATAAGAAGCATAACCATGATCAGAGCATTGTTGAGTAACGCCTTTAATTAAGTGTGCAAAATTACGATTAAAACCGGCAATTGCGAGTTTATCGACTGTGCCGACTAAAACAGACGGTAAATACCGGTATATTTCATTATCGATAATAAATAGCGGTAACGAACCTTTCAAAATGCCTAATGATGTTGCTTTATTGGAAAAACAATCTTTATTTAAACATTTATGTAATATTCTCCAGTGTGTTCGATCTACCGCAATTGAAACTTTAGTATTACAATATGGACATTTTCGAAGAAGTAATATCCTTTTACGATTATCCTCGCTATCTGCATAAAAATTCATATCCTTTTCAGAAATTCTATTGGGAGTAACTCCGTCGCCAACATAGTAGCCGATTGAGAAAGGTTCACCTTCTTGAATATCTTTTTGCTCATCTCTTAAGATATTCAACTCCGCGACTACCCTAGATAATCGATCCATTTGTTGTAATGATAACATTCGAAGTGGGAACCTCATCCAAGTATTTATTCCTCTAGTTTTGCCTCTCAGACGATCAAATATTAGAGAAGTGGCAATTAAACCTAAGTAGGCCTCGGTTTTTCCGCCACCCGTAGGAAACCAAAGAACACTAGCTTTTTCAAAAGCCTCCATAACAGCAAGCTTAAAAGAATCCTCTGCGGAATTGTGAATTCCACGAGCTAGAAGACAAGGGAGTTGAGAGACAATAAAGCATATTTGGAAAAGTCGCCAAGATTGCATTTTACCGCCCGATTTTTGTCCTAAACGGTAAAAAACTCTATTCATTAGCCGAAAAGCCTTTTTTAGCCTATCATCATGTTCCAAGCATTTAATACCCAAAATATAACCCTTAACTTCGTTTTCAAAATCATCTTTATCTTTTTTGCATTGGATTTGTCCTTCGTGAGATAATTTACTTTTTGCATCATTTGCTAAATAATTATCCCACTGCTGTAAATATACATTCATTGAGTCTACAACAGATGATAGTTGAGAAACCGGATCGGCTACATCTAAAGATTCAAATTTAATACTAGCTTCGTTTCTAGTCCTATAAAGAGGTTGGTTATAAATAGGTAACGTGTTCGTATTTAGTACCCCGTTAGCCTTATCATCAAATACAACACAATTTATTCCTTTGGCAATCATAGTGGGCGAAGAACGGTAATCTTTTTCGGCTAACAAAAATTCAAAGGGAATAATCTCACCATCTTGAATCTTGATCTCAACAGACGCATCAAAAATAGCGCGCTCATCAAGAAGAGGATCATCGACCCCATCCTTATAGGCAAGGGTATCATTTGAAAGGAGAACCTTAACACGATAAATACTTGAATTTGTAATATCGGGACTACTTTCAATATGTAGGCTAAGACTCCAGTCGGGTAAATCTTGAGGTTTGCTATTTTTCTTTATTTCTTCCAAGTATTCATCGTAATTGTCGCGCGTGAAACCATTTCTTGATTCTATCTTACGAACTTGTTTTTTAGCGGTTCCCAGATGATGCCAACGATTCAAATCAGCTTCTATAGCGTCTTTGGTTTCCTTAATATCGTTTTCTAAATTGAATACTTCTGTTTTTCCTGTATTTGATATTTCAAATGCCTTAGAAGATGTTGCTCCTTTTCTGCGAAAGGTTACAGGAAGCATTAAAATAGAAAAGTTGCTGTTAGTTTGTTCTGTTATGGAATTATGTTTTTTAACGATTTCCCATGATGGGAATACAGAATAATATAGATGCCATTTTGTTTTAATGATTATACGTACATTTTTCTCTGCGATTGGTTTTACTTTGAATTCCAATCCTAAGGAAGAAGTTTGTCGTTTATCCTGAAATGTGTCAGATTCCTTTATAAATCTAGGACTCAAAATACCAGCAAATAGGCTACGTCTAGGCATACCGATAATATCACGACCATCTCGACCGCTTATTCGAGTTAGCACCTTCTCTAGTAAATAGTGCTGTAAGCTTTCTTTATGCTGTTCTATTTTATTAAGGGTTTGATCCGCCATAATTCTTTCTATTCTATGGTTACAAATTTTCCAACAAGACTAGGAGAAATCCCATCTTTTCCAGGAGGTGTTATTTCCAGAATTTCAGCAATTTCAATCGCATTGATAATTTCATTCAAAGGAATCCCTAAATAGTCCTGCAAATCGTCATCTTTTTCTATTTCATCCTCTGTAGCGACAAGTTTAAATGTCCTTCGAATAACGCTTGCCACCTTACGACCAATAGTCCTATGAAGGCTTCTAATATCATTGAATGTCTTATCAAACTGTCTTGCATTATTGACTAATTCTAACACATTAGAGGTTTTCCCAACAGCAATAATTGAGGAGATATCATCTGGCCCGATAACGATATCGTTTATCCAATTTTTTAATGTTTGATAAGTCTCTATTTTTATTTGCGCTGAACGCAACGCAGTATACATAGATGCATAGTCTATTTTAGCGCCATACGTTTGGTATTTTGATGCCAGAATATTTATAGCCTTTCGCCATATATTTCTGTAAACAGAAATATATTGGATTCTTGGGCTACTATCTGCGATTTCGATCAATCTTTCAAAAATACCACTTTGTTGGTTTTCATCCACGATCAAAAACAAATCTCCGTTTTTAAGTTGTTCTGGACCATTTCTAAAAAGCTCCATGGAATCACTAGGTCTAATATATTCAACATAGGCATTTTCGTTAACCCAAATTTGACCTTTACCTCTAAGTTTTGAATAGACAGTTAATTTAAAACATTTTACGCCATCTGCATCATAAGCAAATTGCTCAATTTCCTTAAGAGCTAATGTAGAAGTACTTTCTTCGATGTCGTCTTCGCCCATGGTGTCTTCACAGATATTCTGAAAATCGTCAACAGCCTCTTCTTTGTTCTGTTTATTTAGCTCTTCCTGAACCTTAAAAGATTCCCATAAATCATCAAAAGATCCTAATTGTTTTTTTGATTTTGCCTTCCCTGTTGGTTGAGTGGGAGCATAAGCTCCTACAATATCGATGTTTAACTTTGGGTATTGTAAGTTTTCTTGTTTTCCTGTGTCAGATCCTGAATATCCAATAGCTTTTCTTCTTCTGTCAGCACGTAAATTTAAAATGTCCCGGTCATAGAATTGTTCAATTTGATGTTTTACAATATCGACTTCGTGAGGATAAGTAAGGAAATATAGGAATTGACCAATGTTGCCACCTAATATCCAACGATATTTATAATGAAGAGATCCCGATGAAATAAAATATTTATATTTTTGGTTTGAATACTGGATGTACTTTTTACACGCAATTACATCTATATACGAGAGCCAAGCTTCCCCCATGAACTCAGATAACGACAACCATGATGAAAGGGCGTTCTCCATAGTTTCATCACGTACCAAAACAAGAAGTCTCTCGTCACGTGAAATCTTTTTTGCAAGTGATAAAATTAATTGTTTTAGTTCTTCTGCTTTCGGATTAGATTTCTCGTAAAGAGAATCCAAAAGCTTAAAATGCGCACGAAAAGTTTGTAAGACCGGACCTAAATTACCAATATCTCTTGTATTAGAACCTATTCTTTTAATTACATTTTTAGGAAGCCATCTTCCACGACCTCTGGCTATATTCTCATACCATACCATCGGGGTTGGTATTTGGGAATAAATGGCAAATAGCCAACGTAACCTATTTAATTCTATATGGTTATTATCATTGTGCTCCTTGAAAAATACAGCTAAATTACTCATTGTAGATTTAAGTTCGGGATTTAGTGATATATTTTTCACTATATGCTGTCGGGAAAGCGCATTGACCGCTTCCATCAAGCTAAGATCAATCGAAGAAGAGTTTAGGCCGATTATTTTTTGCTTAACATTGCTTCTACATGTTTGTATTCCACAATGATCTAACGGGAAATCGCAAAAGTCATGCTTACGCAGTATGGCACGACTAACACGATCGCCAATAGTATATAAACTTAAAATGCCGGAAGGCAATTTCAATTTTGTAATCCATCCAACGAGATCCTCAACTTTAGAATTTAATCTACCGTAGCGTAAGTCTAGCAAAATTATATCGGGTTTAATGCTTATTCTGTTGGGAAGAATTTTACGATGAGGCAAGAAGAAACAAACGCCAGAGAATATCTTATGGGTACTTTTACCTAGAGGTTGAATTTCACCATTAGGGAGCAGTCTGCTGCCAGGGAATGCAATATCTAATGGTTCCTTTTGTATAAACAAATCACAATATAAGCTTCTTATTCTTAAATCCGTGCTTATTATCAATACCCCCCGATTATTAACCTTCAATCGTTGGTGTCTTTCTATGATTTTGCTGAGAACAGAGGTGCAGGCTAGAAATAACGATATGTCACGTCCAAAAGGCGGTAAACCAACAGAGAATCTTCCTTTGAGAGATCTTGCTTTTGCAGTAAGGCCTGCCAAATAGACAGATAAGGCTTCTGGCATCAAACGTAAGCTACCTTCTAATGAATTCAGAGTTACCCCCGTAGAACTCAATAGGATTTGAATTCCGATATCATCTTTGCTTATAAAACCCAATCTATTTAGCCAGCCAGGACAATCCTTTTTCGGAATGTAATCCGCATCAGGATAATTTGTCTTCAAAAGTTCTATATCTTCACTAGATATGGAAAAATCTTTATTATTCATACATATAAAATTCATTCATAATATAACTTTACTATTAAAACGCCCACGAGAACCTTTAAGATAATCTTTATTGATTTCGACTGAAATCCATCTGCGCTTTAGTATTTCTGCGGCAGAACCAGTTGTGTTTGACCCGGCGAAAGGATCAAAAACTAAATCTTTTGGAGATGTTAGGAAGTTAATAAAGAATTTTGCAAGATCTATTTGCATACGAGCAGGGTGTATCGGAATACGATATTTGCGACAATATTCTTGGTAGTTGTCATTTGATTTTGTATTAGCTAGAGTTATAACATTTGAAGGAATTGCTCCTTTGTTATTGCTTAAAAAAGATTCTTTCCCTATATGATGCCCAGAAGGTCTTTTGCCAGCATTGTATTTTTGACTTTCGAGCAATTTTTTCATAGATTTACTATATTCTTTTAAGACATTTCTATTATTCGCTTTAGGACGTGCAGATTTCGCCATCCACCATACATGAGTAAACGAGTCCTTTACCCTAATTCGTTCAATAGTAACCCACTGCGCAGGAGAAGGTAATCGTGCTGGATTATTGCATATAAATTGTTGGCATAAATGCAACTTACCTTTTTTAACAAACTGAAGAAGAGATTCAATAGCCAATGTTGACATAACTGGCTGTTGAGGCAACCATGAATTACCAATTTCCATAACAATTGACCCATTGGGTTTTAATAGCCTCTTGAAATGAGCGGCAAAATTCGACAACCATGTTAAATATTCTTCACCAGTAAAATTACCGTATTTCTTTTTTCGATTTAACGGAAAAGGGGGTGAAGTAAAGATTAACTGAACTTTCCCATAATATTTTTTTGCTAAACCAGATTTAAAAAAATCTTCTAAAGATCCACTTAACATTAGACCACGGGAAGTCCTGTAAAACGTTTTTGGAGGTTTTGGCTTGTTGTTTCTTTTTATATCCATATACTGTTTATCGATAGGCTTTTTGGCTAACAAACCATTTCTTTTCTAAACATCGAATTTAAAACGTAGGTGTTTATTTATTCGGCCATTGTTACATTTTTTGCATATTATAACATATATAAACATAGTGGGTTAATAGTCACATTAAAAAAGACCTTAGGAGATCAATAGGGTTATTCTAAAATGATCTCGATTTTACCAATGCCTTCCTTGGGAAATTCTTTAGGGTCTTCGGTATTTTTCTGATAGGTAAAAGTATCATACTCAAAAGAAACCCGGTAGCACCGAAAAACTTCCTTACCGTCAAACTTTACCAAAAATCCACCATCAGGCATATTAATCTCCTATTTTATCCCTTCCAATCTTCAATAATGATTTTTTTCCCAACCTTTTTAACTACCACTTTTTGCTTCAGGCGCCATCCTAACTCATCAATATAATCAGCAGGAATCGTCACATAATAGGTGTATTTTCCTGTCTTAGTTATCTTACGAACTTCCTTCTTTTGTTTTGCCATAGTTAAACCCTCCTAAGCTACGTAGCATAATACGTAGCTTATCCAATAATACGTTGCACAATACGTAGTTTTATTATTCCTCTAATACGTAATATACTACGTACTTTGGTGAATGGCAAGACTTTCGTCCAAAAGCCGCTGGTTGAGGAATTCTCCCCTTTTTAATACCCCTTGGGGGTCTTTTTCATCCTTTAAATAGAAAATATCGCTTAAATAACGGTCGTATTTATCCCTGCCATGACTTTTAATAACAATAAACGGTAAGCCTTTAAGTTCTTTGCAGACAAACTTATAAGACTCTAAACCTTTCTGCGTAGTAATGCCGGGGGCGTCTATACCACGAAGGCGGATTTTCTGGTGAGTCCATATTTTGAATCCGCAATCTACAACCACCCAGATAGTATCGCCGTCTATGATTTTTTTAACATACGCTTTATAAGTGTATAGCTGTTTATAGGTAGAGGTAGTTTTGGCAAGCTTATAGCCGCTTTTAGTTTTGACGGTTTCGACAAAATTGCCCCGAAAGTTCCCCATATTTGATTCATGGTAAATATTAAACCCGCAGTCGATAAGTACATTCTTGGAATAATCGTCTTTAAACACGTTGTAAGTATAAAGCCTTCTCCGCAAAACAGACAGCTTACGAAACTTTCTGGATTTTGGTTTAGGGCTTTTGCTTCTTTCGTCTTTAATGAAAGTGTCCAAGGCACGGTGAGACCAGTTATCGCTTGCGGCTTTGGCTTCAAGGGCATTGCGCTGTCCTTCGTCTTTGACGGTGGTTAAAAGGCGGTAATGTGACCAGTTAAGATTCTGGCTGGGTTTTAGATTAGGATAGGTGTTATAAAATTGCGTCATCTGGTAAAGCAGGCGTTCACCAATACCAAGATCTCCGGCAAGTCTTGCATGCAGATGTTTGCCGTAAGCGGCGACGCTTCGGCTTTGGGAGAGATGAACGGAGATAGCTTTACCGATTTTCCAATAGGAGATAATCTTTTCGCGGTTATAGGCTTCTTGGGCACGGCTTGTGCCTTCGGTAATTTCCCGTTTTATAGTTTCTAACAAACGAAGATAGGCAGCCTTGTTAGGCTCAATAAGCTCTGGCATGCCTATATTATAACACATTTTGCACACTGCGTGCAAAATGTGTTACTTTGACGAATTTAAAGCCCCAGCTTACCCAATAGCATAATAAAACCAATGAGCAGATAATAGAAAGCTAAAAGTTTAAGAATTAAAACAAAATCATTAGGCCGTTTATACTTTTTGCGCTCTTTTAGAGCCTTTTTTACCCGGCTTTTATTGATATAATTCTGTAAATCATCGAAGGAATAAGAACTTTTCGACCCCTGTTATAATTGAACAAAAACATATGAGAGTAAATCTGCTATAATGAGGTCTCTTCTGCCCCAGGGTTAACCCTGGGGCGCAAAAAAAGGAGATCTAAAATGGGAAATAGAAAAAA
>JAQTSA010000083.1 GCA_028711575.1 Candidatus Omnitrophota bacterium
CTCCTGTTTTTTGTTGGTTTCGCTACCATACAAAATAACAGATTTTGAGAGCTATGGGGCATTTTTTTTGCATCCTAACTTTCGCACTTATGATTACAATCTTCTAGTGTTGTGATTAGGTGTGTTGTCAAGACAGAGTAAAAATGTTTCTTTTTTAGCAAAATAGAAATGACCCCTTTTTGCTGTTCCATTGAGCAAGCCTTTGATTTTAATGCTGCTCAATGAAGCTGATATTTTTCCTTCTTCTTCGCTAGAAAGATACTCAAAAACGTCAATCACCTTATCATGATGCACCAATCGAAACAGCAAAAGTTTAGAACTTGGAAGTTCCAGTCTAGTGATAAGATTAGCAATATCCTCGGGGTGATTAGGCAAAAGCCCTTTTATCGGCGAAAGCTTCCTCTTTTCGAGAAAGGCCTCAACTTGATTTACTACCGTTTCATCTAACATCGGGATTTGCGGTTATGAAGATTTATTCTTTTAAAAAATAAAAGTTAGTTAAAATATCTCTGATCTTCTAACGATTAAACCACCGTCTAAATAAAGATCAAAGTCATAACATTCCTCTTTGATATTTTAAAAAATTGAATGATTCAGAAGTGATTCAAGCAGAAAAGTAAACTAAAAATAGAAAATTTCTTAAAACCAACCGACCCGGTTGCGTCCGCTTAACTTAGCCTTATATAACGATTTATCGGCGATTTCTATCAACACATCGGAATGAAGTGTATTTTCAGGAAACGACGATACGCCCACGCTAATCGTAGAAGTTACTACTTCATCGAAAGCTTTGATCTTTTGAACTGATATTTTCGCTCTGATTCTTTCGGCAACCATAATCGCCCCGGCCCGGTCAGTTTCCGGTAGAATAACTGAGAACTCCTCGCCCCCGTAACGAGCGACAAAATCTATCTCCCGGATATTTTCTTTAATTATATTGGCCACTTCCCGTAAGACAACGTCGCCCACTAAATGGCCGTAACTGTCATTTATCTTTTTAAAATAATCAATATCGATCATCAAAAACGATAAGTTCAAGGAAAACTTTTGGGCCCGTTTAAACTCCTCAATATAGCGCAACATAACATAGCGGCGGTTATACGTGTCGGTCAGCCCGTCATTAATCGATAACTCTTGAAGTTTTTCATAAAGACTGATCCTTTCCACGCATAAACTCAGCAATTTAGAAAACTGAGAAAAATACTCAATAATTTTTTTAGAACGGGTCTTAACATAGATATTCTCTTTCTTTTTTTCATCGAGGGTAAGGATAAAACAATCATCGCCAAAAGTATTTGAACGCTCAGCGTGACCTAAATATTTTATCTCTTCGAAAAAAGCGTCTAACAACTTTTTCTTATCAAGAACCGGAGCGAGTTTACGCGCTAAATCATAAAAAGAAAAGATTTCCGACATCTCACTTTCTACTTTTTCAACCTTGGTCTTTAGCGACTGTTCCTGTTTCTCGGTCATTCTTTGACGCTCGTTAAGTTTATGAGCGATTGACTTATGCCGATTAACAATCTTTTTAAGAGCCGTAATCTCAATAAAGATCAAAATAGCCGCTAAAAAAAGCAAAATTATTATTGGAAACATACTTTGTTTTTACCTTTTCTTTTCGCTTTATAGAGCAACTTATCGGCAGAATCTATCAAATCGAGAAAGTCATCAGCCGTATCAGGATAAATTACTCCTCCACAGGATATCGTAAAGTTAATGCTTTTTCTTCGAAAATGAAGAGTCGAACTTTCAACCGCCGCCCTAAGAGTTTCGCCAATATCCTTTAATTTATCGATGTCACACTCAACGATGAAAAAAATAAATTCCTCTCCGCCAAACCGGCAGATTAATGAACCGACATCATCAACCGTTTCATTAAGGATTTTAGCTAACCGCTTCAAAACCAAATCACCCACAATATGACCGTAACTGTCGTTTATATTCTTGAAATCATCAATGTCTAAAATCATGATCCCAACACGGTTTTTCTTTATCTGAGCCCGTTTGATCTCTTCTTTGCAGCGCATAAAAAAGTATTCTTTAAGGTAAAGCCCGGTTAAAGGGTCACGAATCGCCAAATCCCTGGCCTTTTCAATATAATGGGCCCGCTCAAGGACCAAAACGCCAAGGTCACAAACGCTTCGTAACAAACGAGAATCATCGAGAGAAAAAGAGGATTTCTCTTTACTTTCAACCCGCATTGTTCCAATTAGTTTATCGCCTACCGACAAAGGTGAAACAATAAAAGAAACCATTTCCCGGTCGCAGCAGGCAATTACCCGTTTAGAATCAAAACGAAAATCTTCAGCTAAATTATCGACAATTAAAGACATATTGTGACGTAACACCCAGCGGTCAAGAATCCCTCCTTTTTTCTCCTTAATAAGCTGCTTGTCTTTACGGAAAGACCTGACCAACTCTAATGACCGCTTATCAAAAAGATATAACAGGATCTCGTCAGACTGGGGAAAAAGGTTTCGCGCGGTTTTAACTAAAAAATCATAAACTTCATCACTGTCGGACATCTCAAGCAGGCGCTTGGAAACATTAAACAAGAAAGACACTTTATCTTTTTTAAGGGGAAGAACATTTAATATTTCCTGTTCTTTCCTAATAGCGTCTTCTTTAAGATTTATCGATTCCTGGTCAGACTCGCAGTCGCGGCGAAAAGAATTAAAGAAGTCCAGCCGCATTTTACGAAAGAAAAACAGCGAACCTAAGGAAAACAAAACTATCAGCAGGGAAAAAAAGAAAGGAACTTTACCAAGGGCAGAAAACGAGGTCGCACAAATTATGATAAGTCCATGGACTGAGTAGAGAAAAATTTTATACAAGCGCTTTTTCGGTATCGGGATCAAAGAAATGAGCCTTTTTCATATCGAAAACTACTTCCACCCGGCTGCCGATTGCCGGCTTATTAGAAGCCTCAACCACCGCGATAAAAGTATGCGGGCCGCTGGTCAAATAAAGGTGATTCTCCGATCCCATGGTTTCAACGACATCACACAGAACATTGACTGTATTCTCCGGAGTCGCAAACGACGCGAAAAGTTTATCATAGATGTTTTCCGGGCGAACGCCAAAAACTATCTTTTTACCGATATAATTCTTTAGCTTATTGTAACTTTCTTCAAGGATTTTTACTTTAAAATTTCCTTCATCAAAATAAAGGCCGCCGTTTTTCTTTATAACTTCTCCTTCCATAAAGTTCATCGGCGGCGAACCGATAAACCCAGCGACAAACTTGTTCGCCGGCTTATCATAAATAGTAAGCGGGCTATCACATTGCTGAACTTTACCGGACCGCATAACCGCGATCCTATCACCCAAAGTCATCGCTTCAGTCTGATCATGAGTTACATATATCATTGTTGTCTGGATTTTCATATGAAGTTTATGAAGTTCGGTCCGCATTTGAACTCGAAGCTTTGCATCAAGATTACTTAACGGTTCATCAAACAAAAACACTTTCGGTTTACGGACAATAGCCCGGCCAACAGCGACCCGCTGTCGCTCGCCTCCGGAAAGTTCCTTCGGCCGCCGTTCAAGAAGCTTCTTTAAGCCCAGGATATTTGAAGCCTCTTTAACCCGTTTATCGATATCGACTTTAGAGTAACCTCTAAGCTTAAGAGCAAAAGCCATATTATCATAGACCTTCATATGCGGGTATAAGGCATAATTCTGAAAAACCATAGCAATGTCCCGATCTTTCGCCGGAACATCATTAACTAACCGGTCACCGATATAAAGCTGACCTTTTGAGGGAAATTCCAATCCGGCGATCATTCTAAGGGTAGTTGACTTGCCGCAGCCCGAAGGGCCAAGGAGCACAAGAAACTCTTTATTCTCTACACCTAAGTTAACATCTTCTACCGCCAAAACATTACCGTTATAAACTTTATAAATGTTCCTTAAACTAACTTGTGCCATACTTTCCCCTCTTTGATTAAAACTTTCATCAGGAATCCAGGATTTTCAAAGGTCATATTATACCAACAACCCTAAAAAAATCAACTTAGATAATCCAACAATTTACCTAAAGTACCCTTTAACTCTTTCCTTGCAACTACCACATCTATCAGTCCGTGTTCAAGATTGAACTCCGAAGTTTGAAACCCTTTTGGTAAATCCTGTTTTATAGTTTGTTTAATGACCCGCGGGCCGGTAAAACCAATTAAAGCTTTAGGTTCAGCAACAGTAACATCGCCGAGCCCGGCAAAAGAAGCAAGAACCCCGGCCATCGTTGGATTAGTCAGAACCGAAATAAAAGCTAGATTATTTTCTTTTAAGCGGCCCAAAGCGCCTGAAGTCTTAGCCATCTGCATTAGACTAAGCATCCCTTCATACATCCTGGCCCCGCCCCCGGAACCAGAAACAATAATGACCGGTATTTTTTCCTGCCCGGCGAGCTCGATTATTCGGGTAATTTTCTCACCGACAACTGACCCCATCGACCCCATAATAAACCGGGAATCAGTAACCGCTAAAGCAACCTCAATACCGTCGATCCTGGCTTTACCGACAATTGCCGCGTCTTTTAATCCGGTAGTTTTAACGGCTTCTTCTAACTTAGATTTATATGATTTAGGTCCTTTAAATTCCAACGGATCGTTAGACTCTAAATCACCGTACATTTCAACAAAACTTTCGGCGTCACACAACAAATTAACCCGTTCCCAGCAAGTAAGCGAGAAATGATACTCACATTTCGGGCAAACTTTCATATTTTCTTCAAGTATTTTATGGAAAAGGAGATTCTCACATTTTGGGCACTTCGTCCATAACCCGTCAGGAATTTTTTTTCTCTTTTTGAAAGGCGATTTTAGAGGCTTCTTGAATATTTTCATTTTTTAAACCTCCTTACTACCAGGCCGCTTGTCACTTTAGGATAAAAATAGGTAGACTTCTGCGGCAGCCGCAACCCTTTATTGGCAATAGAAAACACCGATTTTAAAGTACTGCCCCCCAAGAGAAAGGCTGTTTGAGTTTTAGTAGTTAACTTTTTAGCCTCAGCCAGCGACGGCGTATACAGCGGCTTTTCCGTGATCCCAAGAAGAGAAAAAATGAAGTTATGTAAAATGTAAGTATCCAACTTTTTGTATAGCGGATTCTTTAAGACTTTCTTTAGAATATCTTTGTTTTTTAAGGTCAGCAAAAAGAACTTCTTATTGCTGTAAACTCCGAGAGAAAAGACACCTTTGGTTTCGAGTTCCTTAGCCGCGGTCTTTAACTTCTCCTGCAAAACTTTTTGACTGACCAGCTCAATCTCAAAATAACGATCAAGCTTTTTAAAAACCTCGTTACCTTCTTTATTTACTATCCGATGCGTCGCCAGCATCAAAAGACCGGGCTGTTCATCAGCGAGAAAAGTCACACAATAATTTAAATTCTCAAACTTGCCTTTATTCTTCTGATAATAACTGCTGGCAACTTCAAACCGGTGATGGCCGTCTGCGATAATAAGTTTAGTTTTATCCACTTCTTTGCAGATATCATCAATAGTTTTTTGATCAGTAATTTTCCAAACCCGATTCTTGATTTTTGCGTCATCAACAAACTGGATCTGGGGTTTTTTCTTTGAATAAACCAAATAAGTCTTGGTAAGGGTAGTTAACTTTTTAGGAACAACAACAAAAATCGGGCTTAAGTTAGCCTTCATTTCTGAGATCATTTTGCTCCGGTCGACTTTTGCCGCTTTATGAGTATACTCATGAGGAAAAATAACACCCTGGTTATCCGTTTTAAGAAGCGTCAAAAGGCCGTAACGCTTATAGCTTTTGCCGTCATAAGAAAACTTTTGTTCATAAAGATAAAGGGTATCCTTATCGTCATCAACTAAAACGCCTTCTTTAAGCCAACGGTTAAACTCAAGGCCTAAAGCTTTATAATCATCATTATTTGCTAAAAGTATTCTGGCAAAATTATATTTAGAACGGGCTTTTAAACTTTTTAGATAGGTTTCATTTATAACGTCATAGGGCGGACAAACTACCGAAGCTAAATCTTTTATTTTTTTTAAATTGTAGCAGGTTGCTTTAAAAGGTTTTATTAACAAAGACATCTTTTGTTTTCCTGTTAATTTTTCGATCAGGTTTTTTAGCTGAATCTTTGGTCCTGTACAATTATACTATAAGAGTAAAATATTAAAACTATTTTTCTCTTATAAAAAGTTTTAAAACCTAAAAAACCTAAAAACCGTGTTTTCTCTAAGTTTTATCTTTTTTAGCGGCAGGACAACTTTCTGACGAAGAACATTTTTTTGAGTCAGAACATCCGGTTTTTGACGGCACAGAACTTGAATTCTTTTTTTTGTAATCAGTGATATAAAACCCGCTGCCTTTAAAAATCAGCCCTGTCCCCCCGCCGATCAGCCGGCGAACAGGAGCCTTACATTTCGGACAACTTTTAAGCGGCGCGTCGGTCATTTTTTGAAACTTCTCAAACGTATAACCACATTTTTTACATTCATAATCATATGTAGGCATATTAGTCTCCCTTTACTTTAAACAACAAATTCCAAGTCAACCAGTCCTTAAACGGCCTCTCCCCGAAGTTTAGCCCAATCCTCAATAAGCCGTTTTTCTTTACTGGAAAGTTTCGTTGGAACCTTAACCTGAATTTCAACTAACTCATCACCTTGGCGTTTGTTACGTAAATTCATAAGGCCTTTTCCGCGCAGACGAAAAATCGTTCCCGGCTGAGTCCCTTGAGGTATTTTCATCTTAACCTTACCGGAAAGAGTAGGCACTTCTATCTCTCCGCCTAAAATAGATTTAATAAGACTAACATCGGCTTTACAGGTAATCGTATCGCCATCACGCTCAAACAATGGGTGATGATTGACATTAATATGCAAAAACAAATCACCCCGCCCGCCGGGAGAATAATGCCCTTCCTGACGCATTCTCAGCACCGACCCAGTCGCGACCCCTGCCGGTATCTTAACCGTAATCGCCTTTTGAGATTTGGTTCTTCCTCTGCCGGAACAGAATCCGCAAACCTTCTCAATAACAGTACCGGCCCCCTGACAACTAGGGCAAGTTTGCTGAAAATTGATAAACCCCATTCCGCTGGACACCACGCCGCGCCCGCCGCAAGTAGAACAGTTCTTACGGCTTGACCCCGGCTCAGCACCGGTTCCTGAACATTTAACACAAGCGTCAAACCGGGAAAAAGTAATTTCCTTTTCTGTTCCGGTTGAAACATTTTCCAGGCTTACCGAAATCTCTAAATGAGCGTCTTCGCCTTTTCCCCTGCCGCCGGATCGACGTTGCGACTGGCCGCCGCCAAAAATATCAAACCCGCCGCCGGAAAAAAGATCTTCAAATATCCCGCCAAAAGCCCCGCCTTCACCGAAAATAGAAGAAAAATCCGCGCCCCGGAAAATATCTTCCGTAGAGTATCGGGAATCTATTCCGGCATGGCCGTACTTATCGTAAAGATCCTTTTTCTGAGCGTCACTTAAAACGGCATAAGCTTCTGAAATCTCTTTAAACTTTTCTTCAGCTTCCTTTTTCTTCTCTTCGGGAACCCGGTCCGGATGATGCTGCATCGCGAGTTTTCGATAAGACTTTTTTATTTCGTCGATCGAAGTACCGCGAGCCACACCCAAAATTTCATAATAATCTTTTTGTGTACTCATTTAAGCTCCAAAATTTATTGCTGCAGACTTTAAAAGCAACATACCGCCGAATGATCCGTCAAGCGTAAAATAAACCTGACCCGCTTCTCTCCCTGCATCCGGCCAATTAGATTACTCTTTGTATTCAGCGTCGATTACGTCGTCACCGTTTGAAGAACCTTTACTATCGCTTTCTGAAGACCCGGCCGCTTGATTTTGCTCGCCCTGTCCGGCCGGCTCTTCCGATTGAGCGCCAGCTTGCGGGCCAGACTGTCCTTGCGCCTGGGCATTGGAAGCTTTATAGACTTCTTCGGCCAACTTATGAGCGCTTTGCGATAACTCTTCCATCGCCTTATCAAGAGCTTCTTTCGTCGGCGAATCCTGTTTTACAAGATCTTTTAAATTGTTTAGTTTTTCTTCAATAGTTTTCTTCTCCGCCTCAGAGACTTTATCGCCATAATCTTTTACGGCTTTTTCGGTTGAGAAAATCAGCATGTCGGCCTGATTTTTAGTTTCAACCATTTCTTTACGTTTTTTGTCGTCTTCAGAATGAAGTTCGGCTTCTTTAACCATTCGGTCAATATCTTCTTCGCTCAACTTGTTCGGAGCAGTAATCCGTATTGACTGTTCCTTGCCGGTACCTAAATCTTTCGCCGTCACATGAACCATCGCGTTAGCGTCAATATCAAATGTAACTTCGATTTTAGGAACGCCGCGCGGCGCCGGCGGAATATCAACCAAATCAAACCGGCCAAGCTCGGTATTATCGTTAGCCATTCCCCGTTCACCCTGCAGTACCCTAATTGTTACCGCGGTCTGATTGTTTTCAGCAGTCGAAAAAGTTTGGGATTTCTTGGTTGGAACAGTAGTATTACGTTCAATAAGTTTTGTGCATACTCCACCGAGAGTTTCAATTCCCAAAGAAAGCGGCGTAACGTCCAAAAGAAGCACGTCTTTAACGTCACCTTTAATTATCCCGGCCTGAATCGCCGCGCCATTAGAAACACATTCC
>JAQTSA010000084.1 GCA_028711575.1 Candidatus Omnitrophota bacterium
AAAAGAGAAAATTATTCAAACCTTCGAGGTACTACTGACTTTTCTCCGTTAGAGGCGTCTCATTTTACGGCGATACAAAATTCTGCCCGGGAAATGTTTTGCCGTTACGGATATGAGGAAATAATCCTGCCGGTTATGGAAGAGTCGGGCGTTTTTATCAGGGGGGTGGGGGTGACCAGCGATATCGTTGAGAAACAGATGTTTCAGGTTACCCGCAAAATTGGTGAAGATAAAAAAGATGTTGTCCTTCGTCCGGAAGGAACGGCTCAAGTTATTAGATATTACCTTCAGAATTCACTTCATAAAAAAAGTAATTTTCATAAATTTTTTTATAGCGGTCCGATGTTTCGCGGTGAACGGCCTCAGCGGGGAAGGCTTCGTCAGTTTCATCACTTAGGAGCAGAAGCTATTGGTTCCAGCAGTATATACCTTGACGCTGAAGTCTTAATCCTTGCTCTAAAGGTTTTAGCCGCGGTGGGTTTAAATGATATAAACCTTAAACTGAATAGTCTAGGTTGTTTAGAAGACAAAAAACGTTTTTCCAGCTTGCTTAAGGCCCGGTTAGAGGATAAAAAAGACCAATTATGTCCCGATTGTCAGAGAAGACTAATTGTTAATCCGTTAAGAGTTATTGACTGCAAGAATAAAGCCTGCCGGGAAGTCGTCATGTCTTTAGGTGTTGCCGAAGAGTATCTTTGCAAAGATTGTCGCGGCGAGTTTAAGCGGTTAGCGGCTTTCCTTGATAACGTTAAAGTTCCTTACAGCTATGACCCCTATCTTGTCCGGGGTCTTGATTATTATACTAACACTGTTTTTGAAATAACTTCAAAACGGTTGGGGTCTCAAGATGCTCTCGGTGCTGGCGGGCGTTACAACAATTTAATCTCCGATTTAGGCGGCTTAGATATTCCGGCAATTGGTTTTGCTCTTGGTGTGGAACGTATTCTTCTGGCCTTGAATCATCAGCAGGAAGTATCGAGTTTTGACGTTTTTGTTGCAAAAATTGACAATTCAATGGTTGATGAATGTTTCTCGGTTGTTGAAGCTTTAAGATACAAAGGTTTACGTTGTGACAGTGATTTTACCGATAAATCCTTAAAAGGACAGCTTCGTTATGCTCAGAAAAAAGGAGCCCGCTATGTTGTTATTGTCGGCCAGGACGAATGGAAACGAGATAAAGTTCTTTTAAAAGATATGAACGAGTCGATACAACTGGAGCTTTCGGTTAAGGAAGTGATACACAAATTATTGAATAGTGATTAGCGAGAAGAGTCAAACGTTGTAAAATAGGGTTCAGGAATTAGCTCATGGCTCATAGCTCATAGCTCATGGCTGATAGGTCATTGTCAAACAATCGTAAAACTGCCCGTTCATAATAGGGTATAGGGTTTCGGGTTCAGGGTGTAGGGTAAAGAGATGATTAGCTCATAGCTGATAGGCATTGTCAAACGTTGAGGGAAAGAGATATAGGTTTATTTTAGATAAATTTTAAATCGATTAACGGAGGAAATTAATGCTGCGTACTCATACTTGCAACGAATTAACCGAAAAAGATATCGGACAAAATGTTAAACTCTGTGGTTGGGTACAGTCTCGCCGTGACCATGGTGAACTTATATTTATTGATCTTCGTGATGCTTATGGAATAACACAAGTAGTCTTTGACCACGAAATTTCTAATCAAGCCCATTCTATTGCTGAACAAGTGCGAGGCGAGTATGTTATCCAAATTGAAGGTTTAGTTCGGATTCGGCCTCAGGATACTGCTAATGATAAAATAACTACCGGTAAAATTGAAGTTTTAGTTGAAAAAATACAGGTCTTTAACCAGGCTTTGACTCCGCCGTTTGAAGTAAGCGATGATATCAATATCGGAGAAGAGTCTCGGCTCCGGTACCGATACGTTGATATGCGCCGTCCGGTTATGCAAAAAGCGCTCAGAATGAGATATCGGGCTACCAAAATTATGCGAGATTACCTTGACGAGCAGGGGTTTGTTGATATCGAAACACCAATTCTTACCAAATCTACTCCTGAAGGGGCCAGGGATTACCTTGTTCCTTCTCGCGTAAATCAGGGTAAGTTTTACGCTTTACCGCAGTCACCGCAGATATTTAAGCAAATACTTATGGTTTCCGGGTTTGACCGTTATTATCAGATCGCGAAATGTTTTCGTGATGAAGACTTGCGGGCCGACCGTCAGCCGGAATTTACTCAGCTTGATGTTGAGCTGTCTTTTGTAGAGCAGGAAGATATTTTTATCCTGTTTGAAGGGCTTCTTAACAAAATATTTAAAGAGCTTAAAGCGATAGATATACCTCAGTCATTTAAAAGGTTAAGCCATAAAGAGGCAATTGAGCGTTACGGCTCAGATAAGCCTGATACTCGATTTGGAATGGAGCTTGTGGATTTGTCGAATGAGCTTAAGGGGTGCGGCCTTAAAGTGTTTAAAGAAGTCATATCGTTGGGAGGAAAAGTCAAAGCGATTAACGCTAAAAGTTGCGCTGATTTTAGCCGTTCTAAGATTGATGCTTTAACTGAAAAAGCGAAAGTCTGGGGAGCAAAAGGTTTAGCTTATTTTGTCGTAAAAGCTGATGGCGTTCAGTCACCGATTTATAAATTCTTTACTGAGACGGAAGTTAAAACAATTTTATCTAAAACTAAAGCTGAAATCGGTGATATAGTATTTTTTTGCGCCGATAAGACGGATATTTGCCACAACGTTTTAGGTAATTTACGATTAACTTTGGCAAAAGAAAAGAACTTAATTGATAAAAACAGTTTCGATTTTTTGTGGGTGGTAGATTTTCCTTTGTTTAAATATAATGAAGAGCAGCAACGTTGGGATTCGGAACATCATCCCTTTACTTCTTTTGCCGAGGAAGACCTTGACAAACTTAACAGCGGTGATTACGCTAACATTAAGTCCCGATCTTACGATTTGGTTATCAACGGAATTGAAATGGCCTCAGGAAGTATTCGTATCCATTCGCCAAAGATTCAGAAAAAAATATTTGAAATTATTGGTATCACGGATCAAGAAGCCGAAAAACGGTTCGGATTTCTCCTAGAGGCGTTTAATTACGGCGCGCCGCCGCATGGGGGTATCGCGATTGGGATAGACCGGTTAATGACTCTGTTTTTAAAAAGTGATTCGATACGTGATGTGATTGCTTTTCCTAAGACTCAGCGCGGCAGTTGTCTTATGACTGAGGCGCCTTCGGCAATAGACCAAGCCCAGCTTAACGAGTTGGCTTTAAAACTGGATATTATAGATGAGGAGAGCTTATCTAACTGATTGTTTGTTAAAGCTTTAAAATGTACGAACTAATTATTATAGTCGGTCTCGCCGGTTTGATATTTTTTGCCTTAACAGCTATAACTTATAACATAATTGTATACCATCGAAACAAAGTCTTTCGATCCTTCAGTCAAATTGATGTTCAGCTAAAACGCCGTTGTGACCTGATTGAAACGCTTATCAGTTTCGTTAAAGGTTACATTATCTATGAATCAGAAGTATTGGCCTCTTTAGCTAAGGCTCGGTCAGAGGCTTTAGGGGCGAGAAAGATTTCCGATAAACAAGCCGCCGAAACTGATTTGACCAATCGTCTTTCGTCTTTTTTGATTGTTGTAGAAAAATATCCCGAGCTTAAAGCTCAAGAAGTTTTTCGCCGCCTTTTCGATGATATTATCAGCACCGAAAACCGAATCGCTTTTGCTCGTCAATTTTATAATGACGAGGTAACAACTTTTAATACGATAATAGAAAAGTTTCCGGTCAATGTTTTGGCTGCCTTTATCGATGTTAAGCCGGAAGAACTCTTTTGGATAACAGTGCTTTCAGAAAAACTTGTTCCCAAACTGAAACTTTAAATGGTTTATTCATACCTGAAAATTGAGAAAGAAAAAACACGCTTTGTTTATATCCTTTTTCTGATTCTGATAACTTTTCACTTTTTGACTTTTTTTCTAGCCTGGTTTGTTTTAAAAAATACTTTTATTAATTATGGGGCGTTAAGATCCGGAGATATACCTTTTGGGATTTATCCGGTATCTGTCTTGGCAGTTATAGTTATACTTTTTTTCTCTTTGATTATTACTGTCGTACATCTTTTTTTGACGGCCAATAATATGGTCGAGAGAATTGTAACCGTGCTTGGGGCGTATCCCGTTGACAAAAAAGATTATTATTATAATAAACTTTATAATCTCCTCGAAGAGGCATCGGTCGCGGTAGGAGGGATGAAAGTCAAGCCTTTAGTTATCGCGACGTCGGGCGTAAACATCTTTTCGATAAGTGATTATTCCGGTAACGCTTATGTTGGGGTAACTGAAGGGGCTTTGTCAAGGTTGTCGAGATCTCAATTAGAGAGTGTTGTCGCTTACGCGGTTGCCAATATCGCCAGTGGCGATAGCACTCTTGTGACTTTTGCCTCAAGTATCGTTGGTGTGTATGCGGCATACCTCGCGCGTTTTGTTGATCAAGAGTATCTGGTCGAAACGACTTTTAATGGCGGCGTTGTCGCTATTGTAGTTTCGTTTATGTTAATGCTCAACCGTAAAGTTTTGATGTTACTGTCAATGGAGCGTATTTTTAAGGTTGACGCTTTAGCGGTTAAACTTTCTCGTAACCCGCAAAGTTTAGCTGAAAGTCTCTACATTATGTCGAAAAGTTATCAAGGTAACTTGAATGTATCAGAAGGTCTTTCTTCACTTTTTATCGTTGAACCTTGCTCGTTGGTTGAAGAGTTGTCTCTTCACCCGCCGATCAAGGAACGAATTGATGTTTTGTTGAATTTGGCACACTGTGATTCTTCGATATTAGAAAAATATGATTCGGCGATGAAAAATAAACCTTTACCTTCTAAAAGTGAAAAAGTTAAACCTGAGAATAAGAAGGAATCAGAAGCTAACGGCTGGTACGCCCGGCATGAAAACCTTTGGCTGGGTCCTTACAGTTTAAATCAGCTTAAAGGTTTAAGCTGGTTTACAGTTAATCATCTTATTCGAAGAGAAGGAAGTCTAGCTGTAAAGAAAGCTATTGAGGATACTTCGCTGTCTGTTATTTTCAATAAAACTCAAGAACTTAGCGACGCCGAGATGTCTTGTCCTTATTGTTATCACGGATTATCGAAAGAGTTACTTGAGGGTGTACCCGTAAATCGCTGTGGTCTGTGTAAAGGAGTTTTAGTTCCCAGGGTTAGTGTTAACATTATCCTAATTCGTGAAGATTTGTCTTTCTCAGAAGAAATTATCCGATTAGCCAAACTTATGAGATCAGAGTCGCTAACGAATTCGGTTGCTGATCAGGGCGCGATTAAAACGCCGTTTCTTATAAGTTGCCCGAAATGTAATAAAAAAATGAAACGGAAGTTTTTTAGCGGTTATGCTCGAGTTGAAGTTGACGTTTGTATCTGGTGCGATTTGATATGGTTTGACCGGGGCGAGTTGGATGTTGTTCAGGCGATATACGATGATTTGCCGGATAAAGATCAAATAATAGGCTAGTAAAAAATTAAATACCCGATACTATTGACTAAATACTAATATATGTTAAAAAACTTGACAGTATTGGGGTGTGTGGTAGATTTAAAAATAAGTAATAAGTAGTAGAACTTCCGCTGATGCTTGGACGCAGGACGATGAAAAAGTAAGGAGTAGGCAGAGAAAGAGACAAAGTGACAGAGAAAATTTAGATGCAACGTAACAGGTAGTAGGTAATAGGGAAAATCCACGACCTATCACCTATCACCTATCACCTATCACCTATCACCTATCACCTATCACCTATGACCTATAATATGAAGATGAAACGAAAGAGAAAGAAAACTTGGAAAAAGATGGAAATCAGCAAGGTAAAGCTCAATCCTGAACAGGCGGTATTGAGCTGTTGCGATAGTGCCGAGCGGGCGGTGGTCTCGGGACCGATTTCGCTGCAGTGCATGTTTACACAGGGCTGTGGCGATAGTTCGGCGACGCCATCTAATGTTATGTCCAGCTAGTCCTTTTTGTTGTTGAAATTTGTAAATTTGGCAATTTGGACTGACGTTTGTATCTGGTGCGATTTGATATGGTTTGACCGGGGCGAGTTGGATGTTGTTCAGGCGATATACGATGATTTGCCGGATAAAGATCAAATAATAGGCTAGATCACATCTGTTACCAAGAACCATTCGCTATTTAAAATAATCAGTGGAGTTTAATAACTATGTCATTTTATCATGTCGATATTGAAAAACGCAATCGGTTGATCGTTTTTGGCTTTATGGCCTTATTGGTTGCGATTTATTTTGTCGGCGCCTTAGGCCTTAGTTGGGGAACTAAACTTATGTTTCCTTTTTTATTCTCCTTGCCGGCGGAGAAAGGGGGGCGCTTCTTTTTGACTTTGCCGGAAATGAAAATAGTTTTTATTGTTTCTTTTTCCCTTGCTGTTTTTCATTGGATTATTTCAACTTTTGAAATATTAGCCAGGATTAAAAAAGTATTAGGCGGCCGTGACCTTGATCCTGACGATAGTTATCATCGAATGCTTTCTAATATTGTAGAAGAGGTTAGCGTTGCTTGCGGCGGCAAAAACATAAAGTGTGTGGTAGTTGGGATATCTGACCTTAACGCTTTTTCTGTGGCTGATCTATCGAACCAGGCGGTCATCGGTGTAACTGAAGGACTGCTGTTTCGCCTGAACCGGGCTCAAATTGAAGCTGTTGTCGCTCATGAAGCGGCTCATATCGTTTCCGGAGACACAATGATTAAGTCGGTCGCGGTATCATTATTTGGCGTTTATGCCGCTATTTTTAAGGAGATTGTACGGTTAAAGTTTTATAAGAATTTTTATGGAGCTTTTTTGTATCTGCTAAGCGGATTCTTTTATTTTCTTGGATTGATCGTGGGGATGTTTATTTCTCGGGCTTGTGAGTATAAAGCCGACGCTATAGCGGTAAAATTAGTTCGTGACCCTTTAAGTTTAGCTCAAAGTTTGCATATAATTACTACCTATTGGCGCGGCGCGGGATTTGGCTATCAGGGATTAGAAAGTCTATTTATTGTTAGTCCCGATTATAATCGATTTGATAGGAAACAAGGATTTTTTGCTGATCTTTTTTCGACCCACCCGCCGGCGGAGAATCGGATCGGCGTTCTTCTTTCAATGGCGCATAGCGATGTCATGGCGTTAGAAACAAAACAAGGCCGCTATGTCCAAACTCAACCTTTTATAAAACAAGCTGAGTCAAAGAACCTAGGCTGGTTGCTTTTTAGTTCCGGTATCTGGCGCGGGCCTTTTAGTCCCGAAGCTTTACTGGCATTAGATGGAGTGATACCCAATTCATTTGTTAAACGAGAGGGCTCCCAGGAGGCAAACATCCTTAGTCGAACTGAACTGATGAAGCTTTTTAATTCAAAACACGGTTTAAACTCCTCGGGTAGTTGCCCTCGATGTAACGGGTTTTTATCAAAAACCTTTTATGAGGGAGTGCCGATAGAACGGTGTGGTTCTTGTCGAGGGGTGTTTCTTTCTCAAGATAAGGTTAAAAATATTATTATTCGCCGGGAAATATCTTTTTCCAAAGAAATAGAAAAGTTATCGCAAGTCGTTGAGCGAATAGCTCAGGACTCTTACTCGTTTAAGAAGTTTCGTCCTTGTGATGGCCTAAAGTGTCCGAAATGCAATCAGCGGATGGTTGAAAACTTCTATTCTTTTGCTTATCCTATAAAAGTTGATCGTTGTCGCGATTGTAACGCTATTTGGTTCGATAAAGATGAATTAGAAATTTTGCAGTATCTTATTGAAAAAAATACTTAAACTTTAGATTAATACCTAACGGTACTTAACGCCAAATAACCTTGACTGGCGGGTTATCAGAGCGTATACTGGTAAAGCTCAAAAAGCAAAACATAACCTAATCTAACCTAAGATAAGTAGAAAAGATGTCATACCAAGCTTTCGCATTAAAGTACCGCCCAAAAACTTTTGATGAAGTAGTTGGCCAAGAACACGTTGTAAGTTCCTTAAAAAGCGCGATTCTTAAAAACTGTGTTCATCACGCCTATATTTTTAGCGGGCCGCGGGGTGTGGGAAAGACTTCTTTAGCCCGTATTTTTTCAAAATCACTTAATTGTCAACAAGGCCCGACACCTACCCCTTGTGGGAAATGCGCCAGTTGCCAGGAAATTGCCAGAGGCACTTCTCTCGATATAATTGAAATTGACGGGGCTTCTAACCGGGGAATCGACGAAATCCGCGCTTTACGTGAGAATGTAAGGCTTTCTCCGGCTCATGCTCGTTACAAAATCTATATAATCGACGAAGTTCATATGCTTACTCAGGAAGCTTTTAATGCCCTTCTTAAAACATTAGAAGAGCCG
>JAQTSA010000085.1 GCA_028711575.1 Candidatus Omnitrophota bacterium
TTACCCTGTTTACCAGGCTGATCGCATCGGCAGAAGGACGCTTTAAAACTGTCAGAATTATCGAACGTGTCCCCTGGCTTTTAGTTAAAACCGTTTCATCTTCAAAAGCATATTCGACAGAGGCAACGTCCTTAACTTTTAGCCAATTACCGAAATCATTAGCCCGGATAATAACATTGGAAATCTCTTCTAAACCGGTAAACTCTCCTGTAGTACGGATATTAAACTCCGAATCGCTTCGGAGTTTACCTCCGGGAATACTGACATTCTTCTTACTTAAAGCAGAAATTATTTCCGTGAAACTTACCCGGTAATCCTGCATTTTTTTAGGGTCAACGGCGATATTTACCTGTTTGTCACGCCACCCCCGGCGAGAGATCGAAGAAACACCTTCAATGTTTTCTAAAACATCTTCAAGATCTTCCGCTAAATCCTGCAGTTTAAACTCATCGAGGTTACCACTTAAAGCTACCTGGACAACAGGGATTTCTCCCGAAGTTATCTCTAAAACAAACGGTTCTTCAGCATCCTGCGGTAAATCAGTCACCCGATCAACCGCGTTGCCAATATCATCAATTACTTTCGATTTATCTTTAACGTCCTGGCTTATTTCAACCATAATAGTTGAAGTATTTTCCAAAGACTTAGATTGAAACCGCTCTAATCCGTCAACGGCTTTAATTTCTTTTTCCAAAGGTACAGTAACCAACTTCTCTATCTCTTCCGGAGAAGCGCCGGGATAAACTGTAGTTACGATTACACTGTCATAAGAGACTTCAGGAAAAGCCTCACGACGGATTTTTTCGATAAACACGGTATAAAAACCTAAAATAAGAATTAATACCGAAATAAGATTAATCAACAATGAGTTTTTAACTGAAAATTCACTTAGCTTCATAATATATTCGGCCAATATTCCTTTAAAAGAAGGTTTTCTTGACGTTTAAGGTCAATAAGACTTATTTTATAAGCATAAATACCGAAAGCCAAATTGATCCTGGAAACAATCAAATCATCTTCATAATTTACCAGGTTATTAATATCCGACCTGCCATATTTAAATCGTTTCTTTTCGGCATCGTATTTTTTATTCTGAAGTTCAACGACCGACTTTAAAAGTTCTGTCCGTTTAGATAAAGTGTTAATCGTTTCTACGCTTTGGCTTATATCTTTTAAAATCAATCGTTCCGTACGTTTAAGCTGTAAGATTATTTTTTCTTTTTCAAGCTCGGTCCTTTTATAAGCCGACTCAGCGTCTCTGTTTTCTAGAGGTATTTTGACCGACAGACCTAAATAAAAGTGAGGGTTATCCTCCTCAACCATATCTTTCCAGGATTGTTCATTTTTTTTAGAAAGCCCGTTTCGCGAAAAAGATGCCTCAAGATCTATCTGGGGCCAAAGAGAGTTTTCCTTAATCCTAATATCTATATTTTTTGCTTCAACTTGTTTCTTGACTATCCGGTAATCTCGACGATTGTCAATTGCTCTGACCAACTCAGCACTCAAATCTCTTTTAGAAAATTCCGGTTCAAGAGAATCAACAGCCTGCATCTGGAAATCAGTTTTTGGATTGTTAAGAAGAAACAATAGATTATTTTTAGCTAATTTTAAATCTAGTTCAGCACCAAGAAGTTCGCTCTCCCTGGTCTTAGCGTTAGCTTGAAAATTATACAGCTCGGGATCTTCAATCAGCCCGTGCTTTAGTTTGTCCTGGGCTATTTTGTATAAATGTAGGGCGTCATCTAATATTTGACGCCGATATCTTAGGATATCCTGACGCAGCACCAACTCCCAATAGGCTTTTTGGATAAGACTCAAGGTTTCTTCTACCGAGTCCAAAGTAAGATCATCCAAAATCGAAACATCTATTTTTTTGTTTTCTATCGTTAACCGGTCAATCGTGCCAAAAAAATTACGCCCTAGCTCCTGCTTCAGGCTAAATGTTAGTTTTGATTGGTTGGAAGGATTAATTGAAACAAAAGTAGAATCAGTCCAACTCCGATCTTGATAGGCACTGACCGTTAACGTCGTCCCACTGGGTATCTTTTTGGTAAAAGCCAGGGAATAGTCTTTATTTAGGGACCGGGTACCGGAAAAACTTGTTGAGTTTTGACTTTGATCGTCATCATAGGAAAACGCTGCTGTCAAAAATGAATCAAAAACACTTCGGGCCTGAGTTAAAGAGGTTTTAGAAATCAGAAGATCATACCGGGCTATTTGAAGATCAAGCGAATTAATTAACCCTAATTGGGTTACATCGCCTAAAGTTAAGTAGATGACTGATCTAGAACCGCCAGAAGTCAGACTCAAAGCATCAAATCCACCGACAACATCGGCAAACAATAGACCGGGAAAAAAACATAAGCCGAAACAAAGAAAAAAATTTGCCCCGGCAATAAATCTTAATCTCATATTCTGTTTCTCATAAAAATTTCAGTTTTTCACCGCATTTGGCAAACTTTAAAAAAACAAACAAATAACCGTTGTTATTATACCAAAGCCAAATATTAAAAAAAGTTTAATTTGATTTATCTTCTCACTTGGAGTAGAATGCGCCAATTATGAAAAAGAAGAAAAAATTCTTATTTTCAATTTTAATCCTTACCACCGCTACCGTTTATAGCCAAAGTTCCAGCCTGATCGCATTAGAAAAAACCCGGGAATCAATTGTCTATATCGAATCGGAAATTCAAACGGCATACAAAGATAAACCATTTTTAATAAAAAACCCTAACGGTTCAGCCTTAGGATTAGTCAGGCCTGTCCGTACCGGTAAGTTTCGTAGAGTTGGAACCGGAGTAATAATCTCTGAATCAGGAATAATCGTTACCAACGCCCACACCGTAAACAAAGCTACACGAATTCTTGTCGCGACCAGCGACAAGAAACAGTTCCAAGCTCAGCTGCTTTTTCAATCTAAGACTACAGATCTGGCATTCTTGGCAATCGCGATCAGCGGCAAAAAACTAAAACCGGTACATTTAGCCGATTCCGATAAAATATCTTTAAATGACAAGATTTATACGATAACAAGTTCCCAGTTTATAAGCGGAACAATCAGCCAGGGCCGAGTGACTGGTCTTGGCGAAAAAACATCTCCTGACCTTTTGCTGCCATACCGATACGACTTGATCAAAACTAACCTTAACATTTATCAAGGCGATAGCGGCTCAGCAATCTTTGATAAGAGCGGTAACCTTTTGGGAATTTTAACTTCAGCTGAGACAAACAGCCCTTACGGCAGTTTCGCTATCAGCTCAAACCGAATCGCTTACGCCTATATGGTTTTTTTAAGCAACAACCAAAAATAAAGTTTAAAACTTAGAATTTAGGAAGAAGCTTTCTCTTTTCTGCGTTCTTCCACTATTTTTTGGGCAAGTTCACCAGGCACCAATTCATAACGACAAAAGCGTAAAGAAAAAGTAGCTCGGCCGCTGCTTAAAGACCGGAAATTTTGGGAATATCCGAACATTTCCGATAAAGGCGCTTCAGCCGATATCATTTTTTGAGAATTTTTATCGTCGATATTCATAATCTTACCGCGTTTAGAGCAAATGTAGCCCACAAGATTACTAACATGCTCTTCAGGAGTGATAATTTCAATTGAAACATAAGGTTCCAATAACGCCGGGCTGGCTTTCATAAACATATCCTTGAAACAAGTTCGAGCAGCAACTTTAAAAGCCAATTCGGAAGAATCAACTTCGTGATATGAACCATCCAAAAGAGTTGTTTTCACATCAACAATCGGAAATCCGGCAAAAACCCCCTGTTTCAGGGTCTCTTCTACCCCTTTTTTAACGGCAGGAACGTAATTTTGTGGGATAGCGCCGCCTTTTATCTTATCGGTAAACTCAAACCCTTTATCCCGGTCTAAAGGCATAATATCCATTACAACATGCCCATACTGGCCCCGTCCACCGGTCTGTTTGGAATGTTTGTACTCACCATTAGCTCGCGCCAGAATTGTTTCTTTATAGGCTACTTTAGGCTGTCCTACATCAGCCGAGACCTTAAACTCCTCTTTAAGGCGATCAACGATAATTTCAAGATGCAATTCGCCCATTCCTGAAAGGATTATTTCTTTAGTTTCCTCATCAGTAGCCACCGAAAAAGTAGGGTCTTCATCGGAGAGTTTCATTATCGCTTTATTTAGTTTATCCTGATCCTGACGGCTTTTAGGCATAATGCTTATTGACATTACCGGTTCGGGAAATTCTATTGACTCTAAAATTACCGGCCGCTGATAATCGCATAGAGTATCACCGGTAACCGTACTGGTCAACCCCACAGCCGCGCCAATGTCTCCGGCATAAAGCCGGCTGACATTCTCTTTCTGATTAGCGTGCATCTGTAAAATCCTGCCAACTCTTTCTTTTTTATTTTTAGTTGAATTAAAAACATAAGTTCCAGCATCAATATAACCGGAGTAAACCCTGAAATAGATCAATTTACCGACATGCGGATCAGTCTGAATTTTAAAAGCAAGCGCTGAAAAAGGTTCGTTTGCTGAAGCTTTTATTTGAATAATCTTTTCCGGATCATCAGCCAAAGGAGCGTTAATCGGTTTTACGTCAAGCGGTGAAGGTAAATAAGCATTAACTGCATCAAGCAGCTTTTGAACGCCCTTGTTTTTTAAAGCTGAACCGCACAAAACAGGAACAATTTTATTCGAAACTGTGCCCGACCGTAAAGCCGAATAAATCTGATCTGCCGTAACTGAACTTTCGTCCTTAAGATATTGGTCAAGAATAACCTCATCAATCGATGACAGCTTTTCCAGCAGTTTATGCCTCCATTCTTTTGTTTTATCCAAATAATCCGGAGGAATATCTTCTTCGCTAAACTCCTTGCCGAGACTTTCATTGTTGTAAATATAAGCTTTGTTTGTTACCAAATCAATTATACCGACAAACTCATTTTCACAACCTATAGGCATTTGTATCGGAACAGGGTTTGCGCCAAGATTTTTTTCGATATCATCAACCACATTGTAGAAGTTTGCGCCCATCCGATCCATTTTGTTAACAAAGGCTATTTTAGGAACATGATACTTGTCCGACTGCCGCCATACCGTCTCTGACTGAGCCTCGACACCGCCAACAGCACAAAAGACAACAACCGCCCCGTCAAGGACCCTTAAACTTCGCTCAACTTCAGCTGTAAAATCAACGTGTCCCGGAGTATCAATAATATTTATTCGAATCTTATTCCAAAAACAGGTTGTAGCGGCCGAGGTAATAGTAATTCCCCGTTCTTGTTCCTGTTTCATCCAGTCCATCTGAGCTTTACCATCATGAACCTCGCCTATTTTATGAGATTTTCCGGTATAAAAAAGAATCCGTTCACTAACTGTTGTTTTACCAGAATCAATATGAGCAATTATTCCAATATTTCTGACTTTATCTAATTCGATTTCAACGGCCGGATCTTTCAGTTCCGTGACCGGTTGATCCAAATCGTCTAACGGTTGATCGATTAGTCCTTCTTTTTCAGGTATTTCCTCCAAAGCTGAATCAGCCACCTCAGAATCTGAGCCTTGAGAATCTTCAACTTCAACCGCGTCTTCTGTTACGTTAGGCTTCGAAGAACTGATTGGGCTTTCAATAACTTCAGATTCACTTGACTCGTTGGGGACATCATCAACATTAAGCGGAATTTCTTCAGATTTAAGCAAGGCGGTATCAGTCGACTGAACCTTATCCTGATCAATAGCGGCTCTTGCAGGCGCAGAAAGATCACTTTTAATCGCGTCAATTTCCTTTTTTAAGCTTTCAATTTCTTCATCCCGAACCGCGATAACTTTATCCTTATACCCTAAATCTTCCTCAAGAATATGATACTCATCACGTAAAGCGAGATATTCTTCTTTTGAAACCCATTCACTCTGTTCAAGCTTACGCTGCAACTCGTTAACCAGAAGAGTTTGCTTTTGAAGTTTTTCCGAAAACTCAGCCTGTTTGAGCTTAAAAAGCTTTATCTTTTCATCTTTTTGGCTGACTTCTTCAAGAAACCGTTTGAGCTTTTCCTGAGTATCCCGCAAATCAATGTCAATTTTCACATTTTTAGAAAACTCAACTTCAAGTTGTTTATTTTTGAGCCCGATTTGTTCTTTAAGCTCAGAAACCTGTTCTTTAAGCTTTTCGAATTCGGAATCTTCATGAGCCGCCCATTGTTTCTTTTTTTTAATGACCTCTTCGGCCTCTTGCGAACACAGTTTTTCTTTCTCCAGCGAATCCTTCAACTCAACGATTTCATTGTTTGCAGCATTAAGTTCGCGGTTCAGACCCTGAATCG
Source organism: Candidatus Omnitrophota bacterium (assembly GCA_028711575.1). Lineage (GTDB taxonomy): Bacteria > Omnitrophota > Gorgyraeia > Duberdicusellales > 4484-171 > JAQTSA01. Next base: position 6,298 of record JAQTSA010000085.1, read on the forward strand.
TTTCATTTAGATAACTATTGTTTTTTTTAAGATCATCGACAGTACTTTCAGTGGCTTTCAGTTTTTTTACTCTTATTTTGTTAGCCTTATCTTCAGGTGAATTAAGTATATAAAGGCTCACCACTACTCCCAAGATAACTATTATACCTAAAATGATTTCCGCATACATGCCAAAATATTTCCTTTTTTGTTTATATCGCTAATGATAACATATATCCCAATAGCTTGCCGTTAACAGTTGAACTATTTTGTAAACGTTTTGAACCGAACTGACATAAATAACTTGTATTTGATTCGCCCTAAAGTAAAATATAAAAAAGGAGCCAAATCATGAGACACAACTTTAAAACAATATTATCCATCCTAATGCTGATAATAACAAGTATTTTTCCAACAAATTTATCGGCAGGAAATAATCTAAAAAAGTTTTCTCTCGAAAACGGATTAACCTGCATCCTGGAAAATAAAGGGCCCACCGGTCTAATTGCTATCAGCCTCAGAGTTGCCTCCGGCAGCGCCCGGGAAGAAAAAATGTTGGGATACGGTATCAGCCATTTAGCCGAACATATGGCCTTTAAATCCTGCAAAGGTTACCCCCTGGGCATGGTAGAAAAAACTATTCGCCAAATCGGTGCAAGGATGAACGCGACAACATCGTATGACACAACTAATTTTTTCATGACTATTCCCAAAGAAAATCTCCAAACAGCTCTGGATTTATTGACGAACATGATCTTTTTCCCCAGCTATGATTCCCAGGAACTTCAGTCAGAAAAAGATGTCGTCTGCAAAGAAATAATCCTTCGCCGCGACCGGCCAAGCACAAAACTTCATGATTTACTCTACAAAACAGCTTATTTAGAACACCCCTACCGTCATCCGATAATCGGCTATGACGGCCTCCTTAAATCAATTACAAAAGAAGAAATCGAAAGTTACCACCAAAAATTTTACCAGCCGGCCAACATGGTTTTAGCAATTGTCGGCGACATAGATTTTGCCCAAACCGAACAATTAATCCGGCTCAATTTTTCTCCAATAAAAAACACTGACTATTTCAAAATACCGCCGCCCCAAGAACCAGAGCAATTGTCTCCCCGCTCATCAACAGACTATAGCGACATCAACCTATCGGAAACTTCTATCGCCTTCTTGTCTACTGAACTCCTAAACTCTGACCTTTACCGGCTTGACCTTTTAGCCGCGATACTTGGCCGAGGAGACGCGTCCCTTCTTAACACCGTTTTAGTCAAAGAAAAACAATTGGTTCAATCGATCAGTTGCTACAACTATACCCCAAAAGACCGCGGTCTTTTTGTGATAAATTTTATTTCCCAGCCGGAAAAAATCGATCAAGCGGTTTCAACAATATTAGGAGAAATCGATAAGTTAAAAATTAATCCTATCAGCAAAAAGGATTTAAATCGAGCAAAAAAGATGATCGCCAGCGATTTGATTTATCAGCAGGAATCTTTATCGGCAATAGCTTCTTCTTTAACTTCAAGCGAAACAATGACCGGCGATTATAACTTTGACGACAGCTATATTAAAGAGATAAAAAAAGTAACTGCCAAGGAAATCTCATCGGCCGCTAAAAAATATCTAAACCGCCAGAAAGCCACAACCGCTCATCTTTTACCCAATAGCTGCCAAGGAAAAGATTTAGAAAAACCGCAACCACTAATCTCAAGCAAACCAGAAATTCAGACTCTAACCCTCAGAAACAAAATACGTTCAATATCGATTCGTCATGACTTAACGCCGACAGCGGCAATAACAATTATCGTTAACGCCGGACTAAACGCCGAATCTAAAGAAAATAGCGGAATATCAAATATACTCTCGGAAATGTTACTTAAAGGCACAACCCGCCATAAAGAAGGAGAAATAAAATCACAATTTGAGTCCCGTGGCGCAGACATCGCCTCTTTTGGCGGACCGGACTCGCTAGGGATTACGGTTCGATTTCTAAAAGACGACTTAAAATTCACCTTAGAGATGCTTTATGAACTTTTTGAACTTTCGGTTTTCCCTGATCAGGAATTTGAAAGGATAAAAGCCCTGACCC
>JAQTSA010000086.1 GCA_028711575.1 Candidatus Omnitrophota bacterium
AAAAGGCTGACTGTGCTGTCGTTATCTGTTATACCGGCATCGGCAGTTCAATTGTCGCGAATAAAGTTCCTAGAGTCAGGGCTTCGCTTGTTTTTAATATCAAAAGCGCTGTTCTTACCCGTCAGCATAATGACAGTAATGTTCTGGTTTTACCCGCCATATTATTCAAGCCGGATTATGCTAAACGGGTTGTTTCGGCCTGGTTATCATCTGAGTTTGAAGGCGGCCGCCATCTCAAACGGGTAAAAAAAATCAAACAAATTGAGGATAAAGAAAAATCACTTTAATCGGTTATGATACGTTTTAAAAGAAAGGGTTAAGATGAATAACAATTTGGAAAGAATTGATGAAAAAGTTTATGCCAGCATTCAAAGTGAGCTCAAGCGGCAACGGGAACATATTGAGTTAATTGCCAGCGAAAATTTTACGACTCAAGCCGTGATGGAAGCTCAAGGGTCGGTTTTGACTAACAAGTATGCCGAAGGTTATCCCCGGGCCCGTTGGTATGGCGGATGCCGGTATGTTGATGAAATTGAAGATTTGGCTCGAAATAGAGTTTGTGAACTTTTTGATGCTGAATACGCTAATGTTCAGCCGCATTCCGGGTCTCAAGCGAATATGGCAGTGATGATGGCGGCCTTAGAGGGCGGAGACACCGTTTTAGCTATGGACCTTGCTTGTGGCGGACATCTTTCCCACGGACATCCTTTGAATTTCAGCGGCCGGTTTTTTAATGTTGTTACCTATGGCGTAAATCGCCAAACCGAGTGTCTTGATTATGACGAGATTGCTCAATTAGCTAAGAAACACAGCCCGAAAATGATTATTGCCGGAGCAAGCGCTTATCCCCGGATTATAGATTTTAAACGTTTTCGGGAAATAGCCGATAGCGTTGGCGCTTTTCTTTTAGTTGATATGGCCCATTTTGCCGGGCTGGTCGCGGCTAAAATTTATCCTAACCCTTGTGAATACGCTGAGTTTGTTACTTCAACGACCCATAAAACTTTACGCGGCCCGAGGTCGGGTTTTATTTTAGCAAAAAAAGAGTTCGCGAAAAAAATAAATATGGCTGTTTTCCCGGGAATTCAGGGCGGCCCGCTGATGCACGTTGTTGCCGCAAAGGCGGTAGCTTTTGGGTTAGCTCTTAAAGATGATTTTAAGAAATACCAGAAAACTGTAGTTGATAACTCAAAAGTTTTTGCCTCAGCAATGGAGAAAAAAGGCTATCGTATTGTCAGCGGAGGAACTGATACTCATTTGTTTCTTGTCGATTTACAGAAAAAAAATATCAGCGGTAAAGAAATGTCAGCGTTGCTTGAGTCTGTTAATATAACAATAAACAAGAACTTGATACCGTTTGATACTCAACCTCCGGCAATTGCCAGCGGGATTCGTATCGGCACGCCGGCAGTTACTTCTCGAGGTATGGCCAAGGGCGATATGCTTAAAATTGCTGAACTTATTGATCAGGCCTTAGAGAAAAAAGATGATGAATCAGCAAAAGATTTAATTCGCCAAAAAGTTATTGCCTTTACAAACGAGTTTCCTTTATATGAGTAATAAAGATTTACCAACGACTGAAAACCAAAAAAAAAGACCGTCTTGGGATGAATATTTCATGGGTGTAGCTCTCCTTATCAGCGAGCGGGCGACTTGTTTGCGCCGGCGGGTAGGGGCAGTTCTTGTTAAAGACAAGCGAATTTTGGCGACAGGCTATAATGGCGCTCCTTCAGGAATAGAACATTGTTCGGTGACTGGATGTTTGCGTCAGGAAATGAATATTCCTTCCGGGCAACGCCATGAAATTTGCCGCGGCCTGCACGCTGAACAAAATGTTTTGTTACAGGCCGCTAAATTTGGGCTATCAAGTCAAGGTTCTACCATATATATTACCAACGCGCCTTGCAGTATTTGTGCTAAAATGATCGTTAACGCCGGGATTAAGGAAGTAATTTTTAAGGACGCTTATCCTGACGATATGGCAATGGGGTTCCTGGCGCAGGCGGAGATACTGGTTCGTAAAATATAGTTTTTTTGAGTTGTTAAATTCGCTGGTTTTTATGTTTCAGGCCTTGGGAAAAGGTAAGACAATTTTTTATAAACAGACTATTTGTAAAGTTGTTTAATAAGAAAAGGAGCTGATTTATGAAATGTCCTTTTTGTAATAATAATGAAGATAAAGTAGTTGATTCGCGAGAGACTTCCGAAGGTATGGCTATTCGCCGCCGGCGGGAATGTATCCAGTGCGGTAAAAGGTTTACGACTTATGAATATGTTGAAAAAACACCGTTAATGGTTATAAAAAAAGATGGACGGCGAGAACCGTTTAATCGGGAAAAGATATATTCCGGTTTGTTGGCAGCCTGCCAGAAACGGCCGGTCAGTATGGATAAACTGCAGTCTTTGATCAGCGATGTTGAAGGTGAGATCCAAAAGAAATTTGATCAGGAAATAGAATCAAAATATATAGGCGAACTTGTAGTTGAAAAGCTGGCGTCACTCGATGATGTAGCTTATGTCCGTTTCGCTTCGGTTTATCGCCAGTTTAAGGATATAAACCAATTTATGCGTGAGTTACGTGAAATTTGGAGCAAACGCCTTAAGTAAATAATCCTGGATTTTGGTTTTATATTTGTCTTTCCATCAGAACTGGGAACTACTCTGTTTTTTGATACAGAACCGGGAATGACTAAATTACTATAGACTGAATGAGGTTCTTGTCGGCGGGGATGAACTTTAATCATCATTGACGCCGGTTTGATTTGGAAAAAATTTACAAGATTTATGATAGCGGTTGATCTTACTCGGGTTATTGTTGATGAAGAGAAAAGAGAACAGTTGATTGTCCTTAAAGAACGTGACGGTTTAAGGATATTGTCTATTGTTATTGGCATAGCTGAGGCAACGGCGATACGGATGAAACTTTCCCGTACTTTTCCGGCTCGTCCTTTGACCCATGACTTGGTCGCGGCAGTCATTCTTTCCCTGGGCGGCAGAGTCGAACGGGTCGTAATTGATAAAATTCTTGAAGGAACTTTTCACGCTAAATTATACGTCGAAGATAAAGACGGCGTTGTTAAAATCATTGATTCCCGCCCTTCGGACAGTATCGTATTGTCGCTTAGCTTTAAAGCTCCCCTATTTGTTGAGGATGATGTTTTTAAATCTTTGTCAAAATAAGATGTAATAATATGGATATAGCGATAGTTGCCGATTCTCACGACAATTTACCAATAATTACTAAAGCGGTTAGAATTTTTAATCAGCGTAAAGTTGAATTTTTGATACATTGCGGTGATTATATTGCTCCTTTTTCTCTTAAACCTTTTAAGGATTTGAATTGTGATTGGGCTGGCGTGTTGGGCAACAACGATGGTGAAAAGATTGGTTTATCTAAAATCTCCCAGAACCGGATAAAGGAGGCGCCGTTTGTAATTGAGATCAATAATCGAAAAATAGGCCTTACCCATATTCTAAACCAAGAAACATTTTCTGATTCTCGAGCTGGCCTTGACTTGATTGTTTTCGGTCATACTCATGAAGTTTACGTAGGTCGAGATGATGTTTTGACTGTCAATCCCGGTGAACTTGGCGGTTGGGTTACCGGAAAATCAAGCGCTATCATTTTGAATTTAGAAACTCTAGTTGCGGAAATAATTAATTTGTAACAATGGATGTAAAGAGTCATTTAAAAAATATAAAATATCTTAAAAAGATTGCCGATCTTTCAATTAAACGGAATACAAAAGTTTGGTTGGTTGGGGGTTTTTTAAGAGATAAGATCTTAAAAAGAAAAAAAGATTTTATTGACGTCGATTTTTGTGTCGAGAAAGATACTTTGAAGTTTGTGAAGGCGCTTTCTAAACTTTTATCTTTAAAATATATAGTTTTAGACGATACTCAGCAGAGTTACCGCATTTTTATAAAAAATAAAAGTAAAGTTTATACTTACGATTTTACGGCTATCAGGGGTAACGATATAATTGAAGACTTGTCAAAAAGAGATTTCACGATAAATTCAATAGCCGTAGATATCAATGACAAGAAATTTACTCTTCTTGACCCGCATCAAGGGGTTTGCGATTTAAATCAGGGAATTATCCGTTCGTTGTCCGCAGACGTCTTTTTTGATGACCCATTACGGGTTTTACGGGCTTTTTCTTTTATGGCAAATTACGGGTTTAAAATAAAAACTACAACTGAAAAAGCGATCGTTAAATATAAAGCTTATCTTAAAGATGTTTCCGGCGAGCGAATCAGAGAAGAAATTTTTAAAATTTTTTCAACTTCAACTTGTTATAAAACCGTAAGAGCGATGGACCGATTAGCGGTTCTAGACGAGATATTTCCTGAGATAAAAGAATGCCGAAAAGTTATTCAAGGCGATTATCATCATCTTGATGTTTGGGGCCATACTTTAGAAACAATACGTCAGTTTGAACGGCTTTATAAGCAGCAGATTGAAACCAAGCCTGAAGTTTTAGGCCATTTATCGCGATCTTTAAAGACGGCGGTTTCAAAAGTAACTCTTCTTAGGTTAGCTTGTTTATTCCATGATATTGGTAAACCCGCCGCTAAGCTAGAAACTGAAAAAAAGATTATTTTTCATAGCCATGAAAAAATCGGCAGGGATATTACCGAAAAAATATGCCAACGCCTTCGGTTTTCGGCCCGGGAAAGGGAGTTTTTGAAGAAATGCGTTTATTGGCATTTAAGGCCCGGGTATTTGGCTGACCAGGAAACACTCTCTAAACGGGCGGTCTATCGCTTTTTTCGAGATACCGGTATTGACGGAGTTGCTGTTATCCTTTTATCTTTAGCCGATTGGCGGGCGACAAGGGGGCCGCTGATTAACTACAGTAAGCGCAGGCGGCATGAGCGGGTGATGCTTGGTTTAATTGATTTTCATCTCTCAGAGAAGAAAAAGAAGCCATTACCTAAATTAGTTAACGGAAATGATATTATGCGGAAGTTTAAAGTTAAGCAAGGCAAACTTGTTGGCATGATACTTGAAAAGATAAAGGAAGAGCAAAGTGTTGGCGGTATTAGAAATAAGACCGAGGCCTATGCTTTAGCAAAACGAGTGATTGTCAGGGCTAGAGAAGTGATTGAGTGATTAGGTGATTAAGTGATTTAGTCCTTGGTAAGAGGAGGGATGCTTTGGGAAAAAAAATTGTTTTATTTTTTATGTTTTCCTTTGCATTGTTTTTTAATAAGAGTGGTTACTGCGAAGATCTATCTAACGCGGCAACTTTTTATATACAAGCCGCAAACAGTTTAGTCGGTATAAATAAGGGATTCCTCAAGCAAATCAGAGATGTGCAATGTAATGGTTTGACCAATTCTGATACCGAAATAATTGAACTAATTAAGCGTAATAAACCCTCGTTAGATTTGTTTAAACATGGTGATAAAATATCATTTTGTGACTTTACGTTTGGGAAATCGCTACCGAAAGATATTTCAGGGCTTGACTATATACCTGATTATTTGCAAGAGAGTTATCTTTTAGGTCTCGTTTTAATCCAGGGACAGTATCTTGAAACCCTGGGCGATGATGATTCAGCATTTAACAGTTATATGGCTGCAGGAAAATATATATACCAGTGGAATAATACCAATGATGATTTTCTTTTGACTAAATTGCTTGGGATTATTTTCCAAAATAGATTTACAAGCTCTTTAAAGATTTTTATCGGAAGAACTAATTTAACTATTCCTCAATATAAACAAATTCTTGGATTACTTGGGGAAATATCCAAAAGTAACCAAAAATTTAAAGACGGTCTTCTTGCGGAAAAGGAAATCAGCTTATCCGGGCTTAATCTTTTTTTTAATGATTTACCAAGAAAGATCAATTATCTTCCAAAAAATCAAAGGAGATTGGTTGTTGAAGAGTTTTCTCGCATAAACGATAAATTTTTTGGATATACCCTGAAAGCATTACAAATTGGCGATACTTCGACAATGATAGAGTCCTGTAACAAAATGATCAGGAATTTGGAGGAAGAACTTGGGGTAGATCAGATACGAGATAAAGACCAACGGGATAAACGGCTTACGAAGGTGGCGTATTCTTCCCGGAATCCGATAATGATAGCTAAATCTTTTTTTCTGATTTCTTATCCAAGATTTATTTCATCTGTTGTGAAACTCCATATAGCAGAAATGAAAATAAAAGTTTTGATGGTTGCTATAGAAAAAAAGATGTTTCAAATAGAGAATGGTCGGTTACCCTCAGAGTGGGAGGATATTCCATCGCATTTAGTGGCGCATAATAGACAAGATATATTTAATAATTTTTCTCCGATTGTTTACAGAAATGATGGCGGAAGTGCTGTTGTTTATAGTTTTGGTCCTGACTATAACGATGATGGCGGCGAGTTGAAGGAAATCGATTGGTGTAAGGGGATATTCAATGAAGATGGAGATATCTCAATAACTATTGAGGATAATTAATAGTTATTGAGTGATTAAGTGATTTAGTATTGGCAAAGAGATTGGTTGGATTGATAAAAAACCATTTTATTTTTTTTAATTATTCCTAATGCTATTTTGTGGCGGCCGTTTAATAATTTCTAATTTTGGTTTCTTGGGTGATAGACGTAATTATAACAGGGTTATAAAAAAAAGGAGGTTTTACTGTGCAGGTTAAGGATACTTTGATTTCGGTCGTTTTTGGTGATATAACCGAAACAGATGTTGACGCGATAGTTAATCCGGCAAACAATGAGTTTAAAATGGGCGGCGGCTTAGCCGCGATAATCAAGACCAAGGGCGGCCTGGCAATTGAAGAGGAAGCGCGCCTGCAAGGACCGGTTGAAGTCGGAGAATCGGTTATAACCGCCGCCGGGAATCTTGAGGCTCTTTATGTTATTCATGCTTCAACTATGGCTATGGATTTTAAAACTGATGAAAAGATCATTCGCCGGGCGACAAGAAGCGCTTTAGAGTGTGCCGATGCCAATAAAATAACCGCGGTTGCTTTTCCGGCTTTAGGCTGTGGAGTGGGCAGGTTTTGCTATCAAAAAGCCGCTGAGATTATGGTTGATGAGACAGTTTCCTTCATAAACGCAAAACCGGAAACAACGATCAAAAAAATAATTTTTGTGATGAGATTAAAAGAAGCTTATGATGTTTTTGAGGCTAAAGTCTCTTCGTTTTAACGTATGCAAGAACAACTTCGCTATATAAAAGGTGTTGGCCCAAAAAAAGAACAGATCTTAAATTCTATCGGTATCTATAACTGCCGTGACTTACTTTATTATTTCCCTTTTCGTTATGAGGACCGGAGTAATTTTAAAAAAATAAAAGATTTAGAAGAAGGGGTCGCGGCCGTTGTTTGCGGCAAAGTTTTAGCTCGCCGGCTTAAGAAAATGCCGTTTTTTCTGCGAAAAAAAAGCCGGGTTCGCAGTGTTTATGAGGTAGTTATCAGTGATGATACCGCCAAAGCAAAATGTGTCTGGTTTAACCAGCATTTTTTAGCCGATTCAATTAAAGTAGATGATAAAATCCTTGTTTATGGTAAACCGATCGCCGTTGGCCGGGATTTTAAATTTAACTCGCCGGAAAAAGAAGTAATTAAAGAAAGTGATTCTTTAGAGATTGGAAGAATTGTTCCGGTCTATCGAAAAACGGCTGAACTTAATGATCGTTTTTTAAGGCGGATAGTTCATCATGTCTTAGAACGGGTTTATAAAGACGCGGTTGATAGTTTGCCGTTTTATATCCGCAAAGAAAATAACCTCTTGAATATAACCGTAAGCCTTGAGAATATACATTTTCCCAAAAGTTTAGAACAGGCAAAATCAGCAAGAGAACGTTTTATTTTTGAAGAATTATTTTATTCTCAAGTTTTTGTTTATTTAAGAAAGGCCCGGCATCGAAAACAAAAGGGCGTACAGCTGAAAATAAGTGATAAATTTGTTTCTGAAACAAAAAAAAATCTGGGGTTTGAACTAACCGCGTCACAAACCGCGGTCATAAAGCAAATTTCTGACGATTTATCGAAAACTTATCCGATGCATCGCCTTATTCAGGGTGATGTTGGTTGCGGTAAAACGGTTGTCGCGGCTTTTGCTATCGGGATGTGTGTTTATAACGGTTATCAAGCCGCGTTTATGGTGCCGACAGAAGTCTTAGCCGTTCAGCATAAAGACAGCCTGGATAAAATCTTTGCCCGCTTCGGATTTAAAATCGTATTGTTGACGTCTTCATTATCTAAAAAAGAATGCCAGATGATCTATGATGGCTTAGAAAAAGGGGATATAGACATTGTTATCGGCACTCACGCTCTTATTCAAACTGAGGTTAAGTTTTTTAAACTC
>JAQTSA010000087.1 GCA_028711575.1 Candidatus Omnitrophota bacterium
CCCAAACAATCGTCCCGCTCAATAATCAATATATCTTTTACACCATTTCGATAAGCGCTAATCGCTGCCGCCATCCCAGCCGGGCCGGCGCCGACAAAAACTAAATCCTTTTTAATCATCAAACCTCTTCTTTTTTATTATATAGGAATCGCCACCGCGTTTGGTTATCTTTGTGATTGGCGTATCCGTCTCCTCGGATAATATTTTTAATGCCCGTGAAGTACAAAACCCGCCATGACATCTTCCGGCACCTAAACGAGTTCTGAATTTAATCCCGTCAAGAGTCTTGGCACCGCGACTTATCGCGTCAGAGACTTCTTTTTTCGAAATCATTTCACACCGGCAAACTATATCGGCAAACTCCGGTTCCTTAGAAATAATTCTTTCAGCCTGAGCTTTATTTAAATTAAATAAATGAATCGTTCTTTTTCTGGTTTTATGAAAAAAAAGTTTCCGTTTTAAATCAAGACCTATGTCTTTTAAGATACGGCTTACATATTCGGCTATCGAAACTGCTGCCGTAAGGCCGGGAGACTGAATACCGGCAACATTGACAAAACCGAAAACCGAATTCTCATGGCGAATGATAAAATCTTCTCCCGCCGAAGGCCTGAGTCCTGCGAAATAAGCGATTATGTCCGACGGATTTATCGAAGGAACAAGCCTTTGGACTGAAGAAATAACCTCTTTAAATCCTTGATCAGAAGTTAAAATATCCGACTTATCTTTTTGGTCAACGGCAGTAGGACCGATCATCGGGTTTCCATCTGCGGTTTTTATAACTAAAACACCTTTTGATTTTTTTGACGGTAAGGGAAAAATAAGGTGATTAGTCATATTTTCCCGTTTCTTGTCAAGAAGGAATTCCTCCCCTTTACGCGGCGTAATAACGAAATCAGTTATTCCGACCATAGCGGAAATCTCATCAGCATATAACCCGCAAGCGTTTATCAGATAATCAGAAACAAAGCTTCTTTTCGAAGCGTAAACCTTAAATCCGGGATTTGTAAAATCAATAGCTTCAACTTTTGTTTCAGTATAAATCGCTACTCCGTTTCTAACCGCATTTTCTCCTAAATCATAGGTCAGCCGATAGGGACTGATGATCCCGGCAGTCGGCGCGAAAAGAGCAGCGAGAGCGTGAGGACTTAAATTGGGCTCATTTTTACGAAGCCACGGTTGAGACACAATTTGTAGCCGCGGAACTTTAAGCTTTTCTCCGTCCTTTTTCAATTCAAGAAGCTTTGAAACCTCCTCCGGAGTAAAAGCAACTATCAGTTCCCCTACTTCTTTGAAGTCTACGCCCAACTCCCGGGCAACCCGACGAATAGATCTATTACCGGCAACGCAAAGCTGAGACTTAAGTAATTGAGGATTGCATTGAGTACCGGGATGAATTATCCCGCTGTTAGATTTTGAAACACCGAAAGAAAGTTCTGATTCTTTCTCAAGTATCGCGACCTTCAAGCGGTAACGAGACAATTCTCTGGCTATAGCTGTACCAACGACCCCGGCACCAACGATTAAAACATCATATTTTTCCATAATTAAACCATCAAAGTTCGTTTAACCGATTGCTGCCAGCCCTGATATAGCCGGCTAGCCGCAGCCGAAGTCATTTTTGGTGAAAATATTTTATCTTTTGATATATTTTTCTTTATCGCCTGAAGATTTTCCCAATAATTAACCGTTAACCCGGCCAAATAAGCAACCCCTAAAGAAGTTACCTCTATATTTTTAGGACGCAAAACTTTAACCCCCAAAATATCGGATTGAAACTGGCAAAGAAAATCATTGGCCGAAGCGCCGCCATCAATCTTTAGACTTTTTATTTTTAACCGGCTGTCTTTTTCCATAGCCGACAAAACATCTTTAGTTTGATAGGCCATAGATTCCAAAGCCGCCCGAACAAGATGCGCTTTACTAGTGCCTCGGGTTAGACCACTTATTAAACCTCGAGAATCATGTTTCCAAAAAGGAGCTCCTAACCCTACAAACGCCGGTACAAAATAAACCCCGCCGGTATCTTTAACCGACCGGGCCAACAGCTCCGAATCGCCAGCAGTTTTTAAAACCTTTAGCCCGTCACGCAGCCATTGAATGGCCGCGCCAGAAACGAAAACCGAGCCTTCTAAAACATAAACCTGTTTTTCAGTTAAAGAACAGCCTAAAGTAACAATTAAACCATGCTTAGACTCGGGCCGGCAATTGCCGGCATTAAGCAGAATAAAACTTCCGGTACCATAAGTATTTTTTACCATTCCGGGAGAAAAGCATCCCTGGCCAAATAAAGCGGCCTGCTGATCTCCGGCAATACCAGCTATTGGGATTGAACTGTTAAGTTTACCGATACGCTCAGTCCGCCCATACAAAAAACTGGAAGGATAAACCCGCGGTAAAATGCTTCTTGGAACATTGAAAATCTTTAAGAGAGAATCATCCCAATCTAAACTATTAATGTTAAAAAGCATTGTCCGGGAAGCGTTGGTATAATCAGTAGAATGAACTGCCCCCTTAGTCAGGTTCCAAAGCACCCAGGAATCTGTCGTTCCAAAACAAAGCTTACCTTGCTTAGCCTTGGCTCTTAAACCAGAAACATTCTTTAACAACCACTCAACCTTAGTCGCCGAGAAATAAGCGTCTAGCGGTAACCCCGTACGCTGTTTAAAAAAATTTTCGTCACTGTTTTTTTTGATTAGCTCCTGACACCGTTTAGAAGTCCGGCGGCACTGCCAACAAATAGCATTATAAACCGGCCGGCCGCTTTCCCGGTCCCAGAGAACCGCGGTTTCCCGCTGATTGGTTAAACCAATAGCGGCAATTTCCGATGAATCAACTTTTTTTAAAACAGTCTGGATCGATCGATTAACACTGCGCCAAATATCAATCGGGTCATGTTCCACCCATCCCGGCTGAGGAAAATACTGAGAAAACTCATAATAAGAGCTCGCGGCAACATTGCCCCGTTTGTCATAAACTACAGCCCGGCTCCCAGTCGTTCCCTGATCAAGAGCTAAAATATATTTCATACCCTGTCCTTTATTAAGAAATTATTCTTTGCGTTAACCAATCCCCAATATCCTTAAAAATTTTTTCCCGTTGCGATTCTATAGATAAAGCATGATACAATCCCTGATACTCTATGATTTTTTTATCCTCAGCTTTAAAACACTTGTAAACACGTTTAATTGTCCGGGAATCGACAATATAATCTTGTCCGGAAACAAGAAATAAAAAGGGAATTTTTGATCGGTAAGGAAATAACCGGGCCCGGATCTGATTTAAAATTATATTAGCAAGTAATTTTACCGTAGCATAACGAGATTCATCGGGATCCGATTCCATGTTTTTAGCATATTCAATATCATGAGTACAGTCAAAAAGCGTAAACGGCATTTTAATCTTAACACCAGAATTTAGAAAAACAGCCGCGAAAAATTTCAGTCGGCTAGACAGCGAAAAAAACAAACGGTTAGCAAACGCCGGCGAAAGATATACCGCACCATTACACAGATCGGGATAACGGCGTAAAAATTCGTGAACAATAAGTCCGCCCAAGCTTTCACCAACAATAAAAACCGGGATATCGGGATTGTCAGCCCGAACAACTTCATAAAGATTTAAGATATCACGGAAAAAACAATTAAAAGATTGGAAATTATCGCCTTGAAGGCGACGTTTCCCAAAACCGGTCAAGTCTAAAGCATAGGAGGTGATTGATTGATTAAGAAAAAAATCAGCAAAATATTTCCAGCGCCGGCTGTGGGCGCCTAAGCCGTGGACCAAAAGCAAAACCGCCATCGGCCGAGGAACTGACCACTTACGGTAAACAAAATCAGGATTTTGGTTTAAGGTCTCGATTGTCATCTTTTTATACTTAATTATACCAAAACTTAACGTGATATTAAAACCTTTGTTTAAATATAATCTATTTAAAGAAGCAGAAACTCTGTTATAATAATTTTCGTGACTCTTTGTTTGTAAACTAAGTTTAAAAATGCTTTTTAATTCCCTACAATTCGCGCTCTTTTTCCCAATAACCTACTTTTTCTATCTAATTTCCAACCATAAATGGCAGAACAGGTTCCTGCTGATCGCCAGTTACATATTCTATTCAGCCTGGGATTGGCGATTCCTTTCTTTGATCATCATCTCTACGGTCATCGACTACTTCTGCGGTCTTAAAATAGCCCAAGCTGACGATAAAAGAAAAAAAAGAAAGTTTCTGCTCTTAAGTTTAATAACCAATCTGTCTCTTTTGGGTTTCTTTAAATATTTCGGCTTTTTCGCTGACAGTTTATTAAATCTGCTTCACAGCATAGGGATTGACACTCCGCTCTACTCTTTAAAGATAATACTCCCGGTTGGAATATCTTTTTATACTTTTCAGACTCTAAGCTACAGCATCGACATCTACCGTAAAGAAATAAAACCGACAAAAAACTTTTTAGACTTTGCCCTGTTTGTTTCATTTTTCCCTCAGCTTGTAGCCGGTCCGATAGAAAGAGCTAAAAACCTGCTGCCGCAAATACTTTCGCCAAGAAAGATAACTTTGGATTCCTTTTATCAAGGGATATACCTGATTTTATGGGGATTATTCCAAAAAGTCTTTGTTGCCGATAATTTAGCAAAAATAGTCAACGATATTTTCGCTTTTCCCCAAAACCATTCCGGAGGAGGTATTTTAATCGCATTATACGCCTTTTCACTGCAGATATTTTGCGATTTCTGCGGCTACTCAAACATCGCCCGAGGAATCGGAAAATGTTTAGGGTTTGAGATAATGGTAAACTTCAACTGCCCCTACTTTAGTCAAAGCCCTCAAGAATTCTGGAAACGATGGCATATCAGTTTATCTTCCTGGTTTAAGGATTATCTCTACATTCCTTTAGGCGGCAACCGTAAGGGTAAAGCTAAGACCTACCGAAACTTAATTCTAACTATGGGCTTAGCCGGATTATGGCATGGCGCGTCCTGGAACTTCATCTTTTGGGGGCTATACCAAGCAGCACTTTTGATTATTTACAAAATAGTCACACCGCTAAATTTTAAAATAGATTTTTTACAAAATAGACCGGCCAAAAAAATAGCGGCCTTTATAAACGGCTTAATCTTTTTTCATCTAACCTGCCTGGGATGGCTTTTATTTCGTTGTGAATCTTTGACTCAAATAGTTATTATGTCCAAAAAATTGTTTGGCGATTTTTCTTTTTCTTCCGGAATATCAATTATACCGCTCGTCTTCTTTTCCTGGTTTTTAATACTTATAGAAATATTCCAATACAAAAAAAATGATCTGTTGTTCGTATTAAAACTACCGGTATTTTTGAGGACTTTAATTTATATCGTTATTTTTTATAGTATAATTTTGTACGGTTCTGAAACTGCGGAAAAGTTTATATATTTTCAATTTTAGAATAAAGTCATGAAAGATAAATTACCAAAAGCTTTTTTACTATTTTTGCTCTCAGTTATCGCGATAGAAACAACTATTTTCTTGCTAAGTCCAATAATTATATCCAACGTAGACTATTTAATCGTTCAAAAACAGCAAGAAACCGCCAAAAAAAAAGCTTCAAACTTCGATTTAATAATTCTCGGTGACTCTTCCGCTAACTTCGGAATCGACGCCGTTCAACTGGGACTTACCACCCGGCTAAGCTGTTACAACTTTGCGACCATGGCTAATCTAACAATGGCCGGAAACTATTTTATATTAAAAGAATATCTTAAACATAACCAAGGCCCCAAAGCCTTGATACTTATGGCGACTGTTGATTCCTGGTCTAGGAACTCAACCGTTAGCAATGTGGTTGGCTCGCTCTCAATGAACTTTCCTTTCAGTTTACCTGACATTTTTTTAAACCAAAAAATAAATAAAACTGAACGTAAAACATTCTTCAATGAGTTCACTAAGAACATACTGCCCGCTCAACGTTACCGTTACGAAATAGACCGGATCTTAAAGGGAAAGGACTCCTTGCTAAAACTATTTGCGAACCGCCAGGATATTACGATTAAAAATCTCCTTTTAAAAAGTAAAGGCAACTACTCTACCTACATTCACAAACGCCTTCTCAAAAATAAAAATGACCGGATCCAAGACCTAAAAGATGATTTTATCGACCAGCTATCGTTTATGACAGTAGCCCAGGCAGAATCGTCTCAGTTAAACTACATCTATTTAACAAAAATAATTAATCTTGCCGAAGAAAAAGAAATAAAAATATTTTTGGTTATGACACCTGTTTTCGACAAAATCATCGAAAGAGAAGAAGCAAAAAAATATATAAACTCTTATAAAAAATTCCTACATTTGATCGAAAACAATTTTCGCCTGGTTAAAATCATAATCGAAAACCCCTATCCGGTTGACATATCTCGGCTATCCCATAACGTCGACCACCTAAATGAAACCGGCGCCCGGGAATTTGCTGATTTTTTGGGAAAAAGGATAAACCTTTTTATCCCTTGAACCCTTCTAAGGAATGAACTTTTTTAATTGGTTGTTTGATCAAGATATAATTTATTCGGTAAAACTGTCGCTTAGAATACTTGTAAAAGGCTTCTTTGAAAAAAATCGGCTTTTGGTTTATCTCTAAGTTATAGGCCGAATCAAAAGGCCGAACTTCATAAAAAAAGATTTTCTTACGATCCGGCTCCCAAGCAAGAAGGACTTGGGGAAATTCTTCCGATATTTCAGATTGGAACAAATTGTCAGGAGTCACAACCACAGAATCCTTAAAATATAGTTTCAAATCCCCGGCGATGGCGTAATTCTGAGTTATGATCAAACCTTTCTTGAAACCTTCGCTCTTAATCAAAAGAGAAATGTCGCGCAAAGGATAATTAAGGCGGTTGAATTTCCCTCTCTTCTCGGCAAAAAAAATCCTGCCCGGAATTATAATCAAGGTTAAAACCGCAGCGGTTAAAGCCACTATCAAAAAAAACTTAAACCGCAAGCGAAAAAGGTTTGCGGTATTAATTCTCATAAAAAAATAAACCGGAAAAACAAACAGGAATGGACTCAACCAGCGAGGTTCAACAAAAGAAATTCTGAAAATAATTATCATCAAGATAGATAATCCAAGGCTTATCAAAAAAAACCTTTCGAGTAATAGTTTTTCGTCAGGATCATTTTTTGTTAACCTTGCCGTTTGTTTAAAGGCCGGATAAAAACAGAGACAATAAACAACAATTAACGGCAGGAGAAATTGAGCGATAGAACGGAACAGCAAATAAATTCCCGTTAACGGAATGCGATAAGCGGTTGAGACAATCTCAAATCGGCTCAAACCCAAACAAGCAATCTCATGATTTTTAATCAGCCAGAAACAATGGGGAGAAATAACCATCAAAAAAACAAAACCGGAGATAAATATCGGCCGGCTTATAAGTTTTTTTCTAAAATCCTTAATTGTTAAGGCCGAGAGAAAAAGCGCTAAAACAAACAATAAATAATTATATTTCGTCAAAAAACCAAGACCAAGGACTAAACCCAAAGTAAAATAAAGTAACAATGACTGAGTATCTTTGAGCCTAAGGACTAAATATAAAGTTAAAGACGCGATAAAAAGTAAAAGTATTGTGTGGCTTAATCCTTTAAGAATAAGCCAGTGAAACTGATAGACCAAGAAAAGAGATGCGGCACTCAGCAAAGCATAACGGTCATCGTTGAGGGCTTTTTGAGCGAATTTATAAAAAGAAAAATAAAGGCCATATATCAATAGGTTCTTCAGAAAGGCTAAGGCAAAAATATTAAAGCCGAACATTTTAAAAAAAGCCAGCTGAATCCAATTATAAAGCGGGGGCTGGGAATTATAGCCTAGGCTTAATTGCTGGGAAAAAAGAATCTGTTCGGCCTCATCATTTTCTAAAGAATCAGAAACCATAAGCCGAAGCCCTAAATTAAGCAATAAATAAATTAAAAGGAAAATAGCAAAATTGCGTGATATTTTTTTAGTTAAAAACATATCTTTGTTGTACTGTCTTCAAGTCAAGTTGACAATATTTGAAAACCGTTGTCGTAAAAAAGAGCGTCGAGATTTAAAAACATCAATAGGGATCGCACCTGATTCTATGATGCCAAAATGCGCTCTTTGAAAAT
>JAQTSA010000088.1 GCA_028711575.1 Candidatus Omnitrophota bacterium
TCGGTATGGGTACAGATTGAAAGCTCTTTAGGAAAGTGAACTACGATTTTGCAGGGGTATTGAGCTCGGACAAACCTTCTTTTTTCGCTTACATCCCAATCAAAACTTTGTTCGCTGTTAAGTTCCCGCTCTTCCATTTAGTCTCCTTTTTACAAACGACTAAAAAGCATATCAAGCTTGGCAATACTCAACACGCTTGATAGATAAAGCTTTGCCGGTTTGCGAATCAACATCAATGACGACACCCTGAATTCGAACATCATCATGAGCTAAATTAAATCTAACCGGCATATTTGTAAAAAACCGTTCAATAACCGCGGCCTTTTCCCGGCCTAAAACAGAATCAAAGCTTCCGGTCATACCAACATCTGTAATATAAGCAGTCGCGCCATCAATGATTCTTTCATCGGCAGTTGGAATATGAGTATGGGTTCCGCAAACCGCGCTTACCCTACCGCTTAAAAAGTATCCCATCGCGACTTTTTCTGACGTTGCCTCAGCATGAAAATCAACAAAGATAATTTTAACTTGATCCTTTATCTTTTTTAACAAAGAATCAACAGCTTTAAACGGACAATCCATCGGCGGCATAAAGACCCGGCCTAAAAGATTGATCACCGCTATTTTTTGTCCAGCGACAGTTTTTATTATATAGCCTTTTCCCGGCGCGTCATCGCCGTAATTTAAAGGCCGAATTACGTCCATGCTTTCAACAACAAACTTGGATTCTTTTTTTTTGAAAACATGGTCACCGCTGGTTACAACATCAACTTCGGCATTAAACAAAACCTTTGTTGTCTCTTCCGTAAAACTGGAACCACCAGCGACATTCTCGCCATTGGCGACAACAAAGTCAACGCCTAAATCGCAACGAAGACGCGGCAAAAAAGATTTAAGATACTCCCGCGCCGGCCGGCCAACGACATCGCCAATAAATAAAAGTTTCATTTTACTACCTTGCCGCCTAAAAACAAGCGTTTGGCGCAATATTAAAGCCGGATTCGCTTTCTTTCATTGTATACCCGATGGTTAATTTCTTCAAATAAATTAATTGACATTAAAACCACCCTTAAATTGCTGCCGTTAATTGACCCTATTTAGCGTAATCCACAGCCCTTGTTTCTCTAATAACAGTAATTTTGATGTTACCGGGATAATCCATTTCCTCTTCTATTTTCTTTTTCATCTCATGAGCTAAAAGTTTTATTTCTTCGTCCTTTACCTTGTTCGGCTGAACAAGAACCCTGATTTCTCTGCCGGCCTGGATAGCGTAACTCTTATCAACCCCTTCAAAAGAATTTGTTACCGTCTCTAACTGCTTTAAACGTTTAATATAAGTTTCCAGTGTTTCCCGACGCGCCCCAGGACGAGAAGCGCTAATCGCATCGGCAACTACAGCTAAAAAGCTATACAAAGATTTAATCTCTACCTCTTCATGATGTGATTCGGCCGCATTTCGAACAATATCACTTTCTCCGTATTTCTTTAAAAGATCTCCGCCAATCTGGGCATGTGTTCCTTCAATTTGATGGTCAACAGATTTACCGATATCATGAAGTAAACCGGCACGCTTAGCTATCCGAGGGTCGATATTTAACTCAGCAGCAAAAATCCCCATAATAAAAGCAACTTCTTTAGAATGCTGCAAAGCATTCTGTCCAAAACTCGTACGATACTTCAATTTCCCTAAAAGCTTCATAAGCTCAGGATGAAGATTATGGATTTCTACTTCAAAGGCTGCCGCCTTTCCTTCCTCGATTAACTTTTTATCAAACTCCTGTTTGGTTTTAACAACAATTTCCTCAATCCTCGCCGGATGGATTCTGCCGTCATGAACAAGTTTCCCTAATGAAATCCTGGCGACTTCCCGACGAATAGGATCGAAACTCGATAAACTAACCGCTTCCGGAGTATCATCAATGACTAAATCCACGCCGGTTGCCATTTCAAAAGCTCTTATATTTCGTCCTTCCCGGCCGATGATTCTCCCCTTTATTTCATCATTAGGCAACGGCACAACACTAACCGTTGTTTCAGTTGTATGCTCTACCGCGCAACGTTGAATCGCTAAAGAAATAATTTCCTTAGCCTTTTCATCAGATTCTTCTTTGATCTGTTCTTCCATTTCCCTGATCATTTTAGCTTTTTCTGAACGCAATTCTTCTTCATAACGTTTCAGCAAAAGATCCCTTGCTTCTTCCTGAGTCAGAGAAGATATTTTTTTAAGTTTTTCTTTTTCTTCGTCTATCATTTGAGAATACGTCGCCTGTTTAGCCTCCAAATCGTTGGTAATATCCTTTATCTTTTGATCCCGGCCATCAAGCTCCTGTTCTTTCTTTTCAATAAAATTCAGGCGTTTCTCAAGATTTTCGTCCCGCTGCATTAGCCGTTTTTCAAGAGCGTTAAGCTCTTCTTTTTTGGATGAATGCTGCTTTTCAAATTCAACCCTTAACTTATAAAGTAACTCCTTGCCATCCAAATCAGCTTTACGCAAAACCTCTTCTGATTTAATTTTGGCCTCTTTGATGACCTTAGCCGCGTCCTCTTTTGATTTTCTAAGCCGGTTCTTTTCAAAAAGCTCACCAAACCACCAGCCCAACCCTAAACCAACAACTACCCCAATTATTATATAAAGAGCAATCATATTATCCTCCTTCGCCTAATCTAATCGTCAGGGACAAAAACCTAAAGCCCCTGTTTTCTACTGAACAAAACCCCTTTTTGTACTTAAACTAAAAACTACTGAACAGATATTCTTTCGCTAATGACTGTATCTACAGCCTCATCGAAAGGAGGACATGCCGGAAGGTTCTCTAAAAGCTGAAAATCGAAAGCTACACCGATTTTAGTTGCCTTATTGGGCAAAGTTTTGATAAAGCGGTCATAAAATCCGCCGCCGCGCCCTAAGCGGTTCTTGTTTTTATCAAAAGCAATACCAGGTATAATCACGACATCTATATCGTTACGGTCAACTTGGGTAGCTTTATCTGTATCCGGTTGGCGGACTCCTAATGGGCCCAAAACAAAGTCGCAATCAAAATCTTTAACGGCAAAAACCGCTAATTCTTTAGAAATCATATCTACAACCGGAAAACAAATCATTTTATCCTTTGACTTCCTCAACATATCCAATAAATCCACTTCCCCTTTTAACGGGTAATAGGCCATAACACATTTTGCTTGCTTATATATAGGTAAATTCGATAAAATTTTTCCGACATCGTCGCTCCTCCTTCTTATTTCTCCCTGAGTAAGAGATAAGAGTTTTTTTAATAATTCTTTCCTCAAAGTATTTTTTTCTTCTTTCAACAATATCCCCATTTGAAGGATATTATACCAAGATTTCAAGAAAAGTAAACAACTTCAAAGACCGGCAAAACTCTGAAACTATAGGAAGTAAATTTTCATAAAGTATTATAAATAAAGCATTTACAGAGCTAGACGCTATTACCCTTAAAAAGATCAAGGCCTTAAGCGGAAAGAGAAAAGAGCTGGAAGTTTGAGTTTGCGGAACTTTAAAACCGATAAAATAACAAATATTCCGGTTTAATAAATAGAATTTCGACGATAATCGGCAGTTTTCGGCTTTACAACCTTAAAATTAGAGAACTATTCCAAGAATTAACTTCGCCGACTGTATCAATTCCGACATTATTGCTTTAGGCGATAACAATGTCCGGCGAAGAAATAAGTTTAATCTGGCCATCATCTAATCTTAAACGCAACTGACCTAAATCCGACACCCCATCGATAATGCCCCGTAAAGATTGATCAAAGCACTTTACGGTTATTGGTTCTTCAATAAAAGCGGCATTTGCTAACCAGCGTTCTTTAAAGGCGATAAATCCGGATTCAGAAAAGATATAATAGTCCTCCTCCAACCGCCTAAGTGCCGTGGTTAATAGATTAACCGGAGAAACCGGCTGTTTGGTTTGAGACTCTAAAGTTACAGCAACCTCTGATAAATCATCTATCCGATTACTAATATTTAAGCCAACGCCAATAACAATATAACGAATATTACCGGAAAAAAAATCAATATTAGCTAAAATACCGCAAACCTTTTTCCCGTAAAGTAAGATATCATTCGGCCACTTCAAACGACACTGTAATGAAGTCGCCTCCTTAATCGCCTCTAAAAGAGAAAGGCCAGCAACCATTGTAATCGAACCAATATCCGCTACTCGTTTAAATTCCGGCCGAAGAATAATTGAAAAGTATAATCCTCCCGGTAAAGAAAGCCACTGCCGGCCAAAACGGCCCCGGCCCTGAGTTTGGCTATTACTAACAACCACCGTACCCTCTAAAGCGTTATTTTGAGCTAATCGTAAGGCTAAATCTTGGGTAGAGGAAACCTCTCTATAGCATTCTAACGTTCGGCCGAAAGACTTGGTTTCAAGAGCAGCTAAAACCGCCCGCCTAAAATCAGACATAAAAACAAGGAATTATCGGTCTTTTTTCAATAAACTGATAACTTCCTCTAACTGACCGGAAATCTTTTTCAGAATATCAGTTTGCTCTTTCTGAGCGCGATCTTGTTTATCTTGAATAGTTTTCGCCTGATGAGCTAATTTTGCCATATCACCTAATTTGTTAAAATCAAACATACCTGCCTCCTTTTTAAGCTGTAATGTAATCTAACGTTTTGATTATCCTAAATGTTATCAGTCTTAAAAAATTTGTAAAGAAAAAAGGCATAACAAAAATTATCCGGTCTAGCCCTTATCTTTATTATTTTCTGGTAGATTACCGCTTAATTTGAACAAAATCGTATTAAGGATCGCCATTTCATTTTTAGTCGGATGCGTACGAAGCAAAAGTCTCCGCAAAGAACCAACCATTGTTAAAATTTTGTTGTTATCTACCTTTGCCTCAAGAGCTTGGCTTATACCAGAGAATAAACAATCTATCTCCCGGCGAGAAGCAAGAGATAAGGAATTTATTTTATCTAAACTTTTTACGGTTTTAAAAAGCTCATAACAAACAATACCAACAGCAAAAGATAAGTTATAACAGGGAAAGGTTGAGTCTGCCGGCAAGAAAAAAACACTATCGCAAAACGAAATTTCTTTCTGAGACAATCCGAAATTTTCTTTTCCAAACAAAATACTTATTTTTTGCTTTTGGGCACTGGCTAAAATTTGAGGAATTATTTCCTGAAAATCATATAGATTACAATATTTTCGGTCTCTTCTGGTTGTTCCAAAAACAAAGTTGCTTTCGGCAACGGCCGAGGAAATATCGGCCGAAATTACCGCCTGTTCTAAAATATCCTTTGCTCGTTTTGAAACCTCTAAAGATTTATTGTCCCGGCTACTGTTAACTATGATTAAATTTTTGAAACCGGTATTTTTTAAAACCCGGGCGGTTAGCCCTATATTTTCAGAAATTTGCGGCTCGACCAAAACAATATCGATATTATTTAATATATTTTTGCCGCTCATCAGCTTTACACCAAATTACTAAAATTTTTCTTTGGGAAGATTAAAGTAACCCATTTTTAAGCCGGGAAACTCTTGTTTAAAAAGATTAACCATGTTCGATATCCCTTGAGGCTTAAACTCTTCTCGCCCGAGAACAGACTGATAATAATAAGGGTCAATATTTAAGTTTCGCCATTGAATCATATCAATTCTGTTTTTTTTAATGAATTTTTTTAAAGCTTTTATCTCTTGCAAAGAATCAGTAAATCCGGGAAAGACTAAAAGGTTAAGTGAAACAAATTTATTGTATTTTTTTGCTATTCTTATCGAGGCTTCAACGTCAGAAAACCGGTATTTTTTCGGTCTAAAGTACAAGTCATAAAATTTTTCTTGAGCGCTGCTAAGACTGATCCGAAAAGAATCAACCCCGCTTTGACAAAGCAGCTTAACCGCCTCAGGACGACTGCCGTTAGTATTAACATGTATCGTACCCCGGGTTATCTTTCTGCGGATAAAAGAAACACTTTCGGCTATCAGTTCAGCTTCAAGCAGCGGTTCACCTTCACAACCCTGGCCGAAACTTACTATCGCTTCTTTAGCAACGGTCAGATGATCAGCCATAACCTCAACTACCTCATCTACCTTAGGTCGAAAATCAATCCGGTGCTGAGAAGAAGGAAAGCAAGAATCGGTTTGTAAAGATAAACACCCCAAACAGCTGGCATTACATAAAGAAGCTGTCGGCAAAGGAGCTTCCCAACGCTTTAAAAAAAGATTTCTCGCCGCGAGGCAATTATATTTTAAGGCGCAATATGCAAGATGAGCGTACAAACGATTATTTTTTCTTTTTTGGGAGATTTTCTTAACTGCCGCCTCGATTTGACGACAATCGTAGAAACGAGGGCTTTGCCGTACTCTTGCGTCAACCCGTTTAGCCGCGACATAATAGCGGCCGCCATAATACCCGCAAGCGGTATACCCCCAAAGCGGAAGCGTATTTTTTTCAACAACTTTCACCGCTGGGTTATACAAACGGAGATAGGCCGGAATCAACGAAGCCGCAACAGCAAAAACTTTTTGCCCTTGAAACATCTCAAAAACTTCCAGGCTTTCAGTTTTATCGTTATAGCCCACCGGCAATCGGCCCGGCATATAAAAAAAACTTACGCCTTCGCAGGCAGGAATAAGTTCTTGACTGGCCGGAACAGAAATCAGCTCGCCGGAGGCGGCACTCATTCTTAGATATGGGTGAATAAAAATTTCTCCTTGAGATGTAGCAAAAACCAGGAAAGGATTGTTCATTTTAAACCGGCTAGAAAAGTTTTACAATAAACTTCGATAATAACGAATGAAAATAATCAGACCCAATAACAAAAACGCCTAAAAGAAAGAAAAGTAAAACCATAAGCAGTTTTATATCAGCAATATTTTTCTTCAAAAAAGAATTGAACTTAAGAGAACTGCAACCTAAAAAAGAAAGCAAAAAAACGAATAGCAGCGGCAAGATAAACATTAAGTTATAGGTCAAAAGGTAAAATAAAGCTTTTGCTTTTAATCCCGGATATCGAATAATCGAAACGATCACCGGCACATAAACCTGCCCAGTACAAACGGCTTCCAGTATTGACACTAAAAATCCGATACTAAAAGCGGTAAACATTAATTCCCAAGCTGAACGCTTGTTTTTTGCCCGTAACCGCGAACCGATTACAAGATTGATTCTTTTCTTTAAAAACTTAGGTAACTGCAAGGTCACCGAGTCAGTTTTACCGGTTTTTTTGATTTTTATATAGTCTACTAGAGAAAATATAGCTAAAGAAAAACAAAACAAACCAGTAAAATAATAGAACCCTTTTATAAAAATGTAAGTGTGGCTCAAAGAATACAAGGAACGAAAAATACCCAGTCCAATTAAAAGATAGGTTACAAAAACTGCCGCGCAATAAGCTGAGCCGACATATACTATTTCTCTACGGCTATATCCATAGACCGAAAGAAACGAAACAAAAAAAACAATTACAGCAAAAGCGCAGGGGTTTAAGCCATCAAGCAGCCCGGCAGAAACAATCATCATCAATGAAAGATCTTTGAAAAAAGCGACTAAATCTACCTTTGAAGACGTTTTTAAAAAATTATTACCTTTTAGCAATTCTTTAGCTAAAACGTTATCCAGGTTCTTCTCTATCGCTCCTCTTCCCGAAAGATATGTCCCGCCAATCAAGAATGCCGGGACAACCGCTTCTTTTTCGGAATACTGGGAATGAATCGATATTAGCAACTCTAAATTACGCCTTTGGCTAACATCAAGGTCAACCCAATTGACTTGACCTTGATATTTCTTTTTTATTGCCGGAAGGATATCCTTTTCAACTTTTAGGCAAGACCCGCAATTGTTTCGAAAGAAAAAAAGAGCTTTGACTGGTAATTTCTTGGCTTGGCCGGCTGACTCATCGTTAGGGAGCTTAATTTGGTTATCGGACTCAGCAGAAGCCAAAGCGCCAGCTAAGTCTTTTTCGCCCGACAAATAACTATTAAGAACCTTTTCATATTGAGTATGATGTTTTCTTAACAGCTCATCGTTGGCCTGAGCCTTGAAGCTTTGACCAAAACAAAGGAAAGAGGAAAAAACCAAAAATAAAGTTATTAAATTCTTAATTTTCACTGGTCTATTATAGCAAT
>JAQTSA010000089.1 GCA_028711575.1 Candidatus Omnitrophota bacterium
GAGCCATCTCGGCAATTTTAAAATACTGAAGAGCTTTTTCGTAACGCTGATTTTTAAAATGGGTTTTAGCAATTTCTAAAAGGTATGAATAACCTAACTCGCCGGACTGAGCGACAGAACAGACCAAAAAAAAACAAATAATCCCAGAAACAAAAACCCGCTTCATTAATTTCTAACATTGGTTACAGTTATGCCGCCGTCTGAGGAAACTAAAAAATCTATTTCACTGACTTTGGCTGTACCAAATCCCATGTCAAAAGTCAAGACCATCGTATACGACCCAATGAGCAAGCCGCTTAAATCAATAGAAACATCAGTTCTGTCTTTCGGCAAGAGATAAACCTCTTTTAACTGGTTTCGGTCAAGAACTTCGTCTTGCTCATTAAATACAAAGTACGATCCTTTAAGATACAGAAAGGTGTTACCGTTATTTGATATCTTCGCCGATAAGCGGTTTGAGTCAGCGACCACATCGTCAAACAAAACAGACTCTTTTAATTGTTCCGGTTCAACAAAAATAAGCGTACCTAACCGCCCACGGATCTCGACTCCGCCCTGGTCGGCCGGGTCACCACCAATATCAGTTTCGGAAAAAAGCACTCCGCAATGTACTTTATCTACCGGCCGGTCAGGCCGAATAGTAAAGTTAACCGCCTGTTTTTCTAAGGGGTCAAGCTCAAACTCTACCGGCGACAAGCTCAACCAGTCAGAAAGACTATATTCGGTCGTGCCCGGCGGGAAAAATTCTTTCTCGCCATCGAAAGGCGCGACATAAACAAAGTCTTCCAAGTACATCCGTACCGAAACTTTTTCGGTTGTCGGGTTTTCGACCGTAACTGTACCAGCATAGGTTTTACCCTGGTCAAGATTTATGTGTACCCGGGCATTGTCAATCCTTAGACAATATGCCGAACCGGTTATAAACAAGGCCAAAACCAAAATTAAGGAATATTTCATTCGGTTTCGATGAAAAAATCCTCTCGGTTTTGGCCCTGTTTTTTTGTTAATCCTGCTCATTGCAAAACGACACTGAAAGTAACCGTACCAGTATAGGTGCCAGCTAACTTATTGGTCGTAATCGGTTCAGCACCAGCCGGCTCCCCAGCCGCTCCGGTCGCGATACCATAATAAGCGCGAACTCTTCGTGACAGTCCGGCATTACCATTATAAATCACTTTGCCAGTGCCAAAAGATAGCTGTGCTGACCCTAAGCTGTCGCCTCCGGGAAGTGTCCCTTGAGGATTACCGCCAATCTCATCGGCAGCCTGATAGTCCGGAGTCAAAACTAAGTTGTTGTTTAAATCTCCGCCGCCGGTTGAAATAACACCGTTGTTTGTCTGCTGAATCCGATAAGCCCGGCCAGAAGTTGTCGCAACAAGAAACACCGAGAAATAGTCGTTAGCAACAAAGATGTTGTTTGTATCATCAAAAGCTAAAGTACCAAAATCAATCGACGACACCTCACTTGACCCGGGACCGTAAGGTTCCTGCGATGCTGGTACCTTACGTACTGTTACCGCTAAATCAAGCTGTTCCGGAACAACCGCCCGGACATCAACGTCGGCCGTCGGCAAAGCGTAAGACGCTGCTGCCGGAATAAACAGAAACCCGAAAACAAGCAATTTCAATAGTTGCTTCATAATAGCTCCTCCTTTTTTAAAACACATTTACCTATATATACTATTAACCTGAGATTTCTCATTTTTTGGATAGCCCCTACTTTTCAATCAACGAATAATTTATGCTGGCATAATAGTCACCGGGAAAAGCGTCGCGCGGTAAAGTTAAGGAATAGTCTAATCCAAAAGAAACCGGCGCCCCGGATAAATCTGATGAGTAAACAACCATTTCCCGGGAATCTACCGTCTGCCAGGACGAATCAAAGGTGCCAAGCAGCGATGTAGTTTTCTTTTGAACGCGAACACTCAAATAACTTAAATCAATAGTTTGGCCGCTGTTGGTGCTTAAAGGACTTGATATTCTTTGAATAACTACAAACGGCCGGTTCTGGTTTGACTCAACCGTAATCGTTACTGACTGCTGTGTTGATTCTTGGGGTTTAAGATTCTTAAACAACAGCTGGCCTCCTTCATCTGAACCAACGTTAATCGAAAATTTCGGTTTAACCTCTAAACTTACCGGTAAACTGAAAGTCTTAACGACCATACCTTTAACTTCAAAGTCATAACTTATCCGGCCGCGATAAGTACCGACCGACAACTTAAGAGTAGTTTCCGGAGAGACTTTATAATCGATCAATACTGATTCGTTAACTAAATTTTTATCAGACTGATAAACTCTTTTTTTTGTTCTGCTGATAGCGGAAAAAACCGGATAAAAAGATTCGCCCTGTTCGCTGCTAACCAAATATTGAACAGCTTCAGCGTCAAGTAAAACGCCGTCATCAGTCCTTAACGATTCGCTGAGATGCTGAAAAATCGAGTAATCTTTTTTAATTTCGCCGGTCAAATTAAACTCAACCCAGGCTTTTAAATCAGTTCCGGTTTCTTTAAAGCTAAGAGCCGCGCGACTATGAGATGAAGTGTTGATCTCAACCGAAAAATCAGATTCAACCGTAAAATAAAAGTTGGTTATTATTCTTTTTTCTTCTGAAGAGCCGTCTAAGGGACGAACAATGTATTGGATCCGCCCAAAGAAATCGCCCGGCGTCACTGTGTATTCAGGATTAATCTCATAAACGATAAGAAAGCTATCATTATCACCGGATGACGAAGAGGTGTATAACACTCGGTCACTGTTGTCAATCAACCCTGGCGATGACTGGTACAAGGTACCATGAGAGTTAGATCCGTTGACAGTATAAAAAGTAATTGCTCGGGAATCGATTTGTTCGCCGCGATTGTTGCGTGGGATCTCTATAAACCGTTGACGAACTTGATAACGGTTTGAGCCAGTATCAGTAATCCGAAGACGCATTTCCTGGCCTTTAACCTGGTCGCGAATCCTGCCGAACTGTAAACTACCGGACCCGGTAACCGGAGAAACTGAAACAAAAAAAGCGTCAGCCGCTTGATTAACAAAAATAAACGATAATGAAAAAACAAAAAAAAGATTTAAAAAAAAAGGATATATTGGTGTTTTATAAACAGTTACCGATTTATTAAAGCCAAATTTATATTTCATTTTTCGAAGGCACCTTACCTTCTTTTCCCCGTTAGATTACCTTAACTCAATTTAAGATTAATACAACACCTAATTTCCTTAAAAAATAGACTTTTTGCCACTAAATAGCCCTATTGAAACATAGTCAAACGTTATTAGATAGGGTTTTAGGGTATCGGGTGTAGGGTATAGAGAGAAGCTCATGGCTCATGCGCGCCTTCGGCGCTGTTTACAGATGATCACAGAGTCCCGCTAACGCGAAAAGCAGATGATCGCAGATATATGTTATTTAGGAAATAGCCTCTTTGAGAAAAGAAGATTCAAACGATTGTCAAACGTTGTGGGAAAGGGATTTCAGGATACGAATTATTAAGATTTTCCTAAAACAACTGTTTGACGCTCGCTCAGGCGAGCAGTTTGACACGCGTACTTCGCGTGTTTGACGTGAACGTAGTGAACGTTTGACGGTCTCTTAATCGGGTTTAGGGTAATAGACAGGGTGCGACCGGCCCCGACATAATATGCATAGGAAAAACAATTGTTTGACGTCAACGTAGTCAACGTTTGACGATTCGGCTCGCCAAAGGCGAACGGACCAGTTTGACGCTCGCCGGAGCGAGCAGTTTTATGTAAGCATAGCAAGCCTTTGACTATCTTCCCGCTCTTATGTCTTCAAGAACTTAATCACTCAATGACTTAATAACTATCACCAACGTCTGCTTCCGCGCAAACCTATTTGAAATAAGTCATCGCCTCAGGCAATTGTTTCTTTATATTCTCGATTCGTGTTTGATCTGAAGGGTGAGTGCTTAAAAACTCTAAGCTGTTATTGTTACCTTTCAGTTTTGCCATCCTTTCCCAAAACGACACCGCTCCCTTAGGGTCGTATCCGGCCATCGCCATAAAAATTAAGCCCAAATGATCAGCTTCAGTCTCATGAAGCCGGCTATAAGGCAATAAAACTCCATACTGCGCGCCAAGACCAAAAGCTGTCATCCAAAGCTGTTTAGTCTTTTCCGGTTCTTTCTTTAAAGCCGAAGAAAGAGCGTATTCCCCTAGATTAGAGATCAGTCCCTGACTCATCCGCTCTTCTCCGTGTTTAGCGATAGCGTGGGCAATCTCATGAGCCATAACTACCGCTAACCCATTATCATCAACAGCAACCGGCAAAAGGCCGGTATAGACAACAACTTTGCCTCCGGACATGCACCAGGCGTTGACTTCGTCGCTCTCAACCAAGTTAAACTCCCACCGATAATTGTTTAGGCGATCGGATAAGCCGCTATCAGCCATATACTTTTCAACAGCTTTTTGGATCCGCGCCCCGACAGACTTAACCCTTTGAACTTGAACCTGGTCAGTACTTAGTTTATTGTTTTTCAAGAAATCTCCGTACTCAGCGTAACTCATCGAAAGCATCGTTTGTTCGGGAATAAAAGCGATTTGTCTTCGTCCGGTTAAAGGAACAGTCAAACAAGATATCGAAAAAAACACCAAAAGAAAAAACCCACAGTTTAACCAAAGATTTTTTTTCATAGCCGATCCTCCTTCTCATCGTTTAGAGTATCGATAAGTTAACTTTTTTAAATAAACAAACAGTTAGTTTCTTAATCTCTTAAAGACAGAACCGCTTACTTCATTGGCCTATAATATAGAAATTAAGACTTTTTTAGAATGTTTAGTAACTCACCAGCAGCTGCCTGAGGGCCTTTTCTTTCATAACCAAAAATACCTAAACGCGTTCGCATTTGGCCGACAAAAAGGCCCTGACGATAAAACGCGGAAAAATATTTTTTTGCTAACTGGTCATGCACTTTTTTATACTGAGGCGGACCGAAAACATTAGCAAAATAAGAATGGACTAAGCCTGTTGAAGTTGTTGTACCTTTGCTCATAACTGTTCCTTCACGAAAGACATGTTGAGCCTGTTCACAAGTATCAAACTTTTCGATAATCGGATGGTCAGAATCTATTTCCTCATAATTATTAGCATAAAGGATACAATCAATTTTGTATCCTCTAACTACCCGGTCAAAAGTTGTAACCGGCAGAACTATCCGGGCATTTGTTTTATTTGGGCTCATAATTATTGCCCGGTCAATCTGTCCGAAAGCGTACCCGGCTTTTAAGTCATCAAGCCTCAAAAAGGCTCCGATTTCTGTACCATATCCAACGATATCGCCGTTATCCTTAATCTGTATCGACCCCATATCGTCAGCGATGATAAGCATATCCTGGATTTCATTCTTGCCTAAATCGCGCATCGCTTCAATCGTTTCAGACTTACCGGCACCGGTATCACCAATAAGTAAAATAGTCGCTGTCTTTTTGTCTGGCATGATAAGATGCAAAAGAGCGCCATGAAAAGGCAAAACTCCGCGATTCATCATTATAACATTGTGCAGAGTCAAAACCATTTTCTTTAAGTAGCCGAAATACCCGAACTCATCGTCTCTTGGTACTGCCGCGACAAGCATATCGTTATCACAGTCTTGGTAAAAAACCGTAGCCGATTGACCTAACCCCTCAATATCTCGGCGCGCGACACCGAAACAATAAACCGCGTCGGGCTTTCTGGTTAACTCATCATCTTCAGCTAATTCAAAAAGGTTGCATAACGAATACCCTAACTCATAAAATTTTTGGTGGATATAAATTAGGATGATCAGTTCGCCGACTTTAGCCGGATAACACAACCATTGATTTTTATTAAAACTGACACCTTTCAACGGATTGGCCTCAATCTTTTCAAAAACCCCGGTACGCTTGTTCATCGGCGGGTTCAATATCATCGGCGGATACATCAGAACTTGACGGATTAAAGGTACAACATTCAATTTATCATATTCCAAAGATTGAAAAGGAATAACTTTCTGACAAACGATACTGGCAATCTCAGCGCCGGCCCGCACCTGACGATAAATCCGGGGATGAGTGCCGCTAATATTTTCCTGAATATCCCGATATACCGCCCGAACAAGATGAGTTAACTGTTCCACCGTGCTGTTGAAAATGCGGTAAGGCCGCTTCTCGTGAGTGTTTTCTTTAGATTCACAGGCAATAAACCGGTCAAAACTGCGCCAGTAATTATAGAGATAATCTATAAACTCAGTTAAAAGAAGTTTATCCCTGAAAAAAACATCCGACCCCGGTTCAACGTTAATTACCAAATCACAGGACATTTTGGAAAGAAAAATCAAAGTTCGATTGAAACTCGCTATTTGTTGATCAATACTATTAGCCTTATCAAAAATGCCAAGAAGATAAGAGTTGTGGTTTTGTAAATCTTTCACACAAAGTATCAGAATCTGAGAAAACAATAAGCTATTCAGCAACTCGTCAGCCGTTTCACAGATTCTGTCTTTTATCCTTATAATAACTTTTTTCTCAATTATTTCAAACTCACCAAAATCCATTTAATCTACTCCTTAAAGAATTTAACCTCTTTAGATTCAAAAACCAGAAAAATTAAATATCTTTTCCGGAGTTAGTATACAATTTTTCCCTAGATTTGCAATGATAATATTTACAAAATAACATTTAGAGGAAACAGGTTGAAACCGGGAAAAAATATGAAGTTAATCTGCTGATAACTAATAGAGATAGCGACTGAAAGTAGCCTTTAACCTTATGACTACCCTGACAATCCCACTCGGGCTTAAGGATATTTGGGTTAAGGGTAAAAAAAGAATTTCTTTATCTTAAAATGATCAGCCTTACCGATTGACGCTTTTTTTTATCATCACTTATGGCTCTTTGCTCTGCTTAAGTTTTAAGATGTTTTTTTGCTATACGCAACTTTTCAGAAAACCTGTTTTTTTCGTAATTATTAACCCATTCTTTCATCGTCAGCCAACCGCCAAAACGGATTATATGGTTACGCCAAGTCCGATACCAAAACTGCCAGCCACGCTTGATGTTATGAAGAAAAAATATCATAGCCGTGAAAGAAAAAATATTAATTCCAATCATAAACATATATTTAAACTCATAAAACCGGCCCATTATTTTTTTAACCGCCCACTGCATATCTTCTGTCGCCGTCGGCCGATCAGGCTCAAACAAGGGAAAATTACCGTCATAGTACTGCCAACCAAGATCGGTAACTGAATAGACCCGGTTATCTTTTTGAAGCCGAGCTCGTAAATCCGTACCCGGCAACGGTACCGGCAAAAGGACCTGAATGGTATCGATTTTTGCCCGGCTGATAAATTCCCGGTACCGCTTAACGCGTTCCTTTATCGGCATATTAAATTCAATATCACCTTTGTTCGGATAGCCGAAAATGAACATCCCGTGAACCAAAAACCCGAATTTCCTAAAAACTTTCGTTTTGGAAAGCATTTCTTCAGGATTTACGCGTTTACGCATCGCAACTAACTCTTCCTTAATCGGAGACTCAAAACCAATCGCCGCTGAATTTATCGAAGCATTACGCATACTTAAAAGAAGTTCCCGGTCACCGGCTTTATCCCAACGGATCTGAACAATTATATCAAGGCGCCGGCCGATTCTCTTTTGGTAATCAGCTAACATCCGGCAAAATCTCACTGTTTCATCGCGCTGTTGGCCAAATAGATCATCAACGATAAAAAATTGACGGGCACCGCGAGTCTCAACTAGTAAACTTATTTGTGCAATCAGACGTTCAACCGACGCGCAGCGCGGCCGGCCTCTAACGGTACAGAACTCACAGTCCATACCGCAACCGCGAATCCGTTCTACCGGGTAAAGGCTGATTTTAGCGTAACGAACCAAAGAAAAATCCGGTACCGGTAGCCTGTCAAAATCAACTATTTGGTCCCGGGCTGACGTATATATAACT
>JAQTSA010000005.1 GCA_028711575.1 Candidatus Omnitrophota bacterium
AGCTTGACCAGATTGAAACAAAGCAAAAAAGATATCATGAAAAGCTTCAGGAAAAAGAACAGGCTTTTAAGGAGACTGAACGTTTACGGGAAGAGTTTCAGATTTTAGAAGCAGATGCTGAGGCCGTTTTATCGGAAATTAACTATTTAGAAGCTAAGCAAAAAGAGCTGGAAACAAAACTTGCTTTTTTTGAAGAAACTTTATCGGCCACTCAGGAAAGTCTTCGCTTGAATCAGGAAAGGGTCGCCAGTAATAGTCAGGAAATAACAATTATTGATATTGAAACGGCAAAGCGTCAGGAGCAGCTGCAGTCTTTGGATAAAGAAAAAGAATCATTAATTTCAAAAATACAGATTCTTGAAGATGAACGTACTAACCTTTTGCGTAATCTGGAAGACAATTCTCAGGAAAACAAAGATAATGCCGGTAAAATAGAGTATTTTCAGGAAGAGATAGAAAAGGTTTCCGCGAAGATGGAAGAAGGAAAAGCCAAGGTCCAATCTTTCCTGGAAAACAAAACGGCGCTGGAGAAAGATCAAGGTGACTTAATGCTTGAGCGTCAAACAAAAAGCAAACAAATTAAGGAAGTCGAGAAAGAAAGTGAAGAAATTAAGACTTCGATCTATAACCAAAAATTAGAAGTCCAGAGCTTAGAATATGAGAAGGGTAAAGTAAAAGATTATCTAAATCAGGTTTACAGTATAACTTTTGAGCCGGTTGAAAAAGAAACGATTGATTGTTCTTTGGATGTTTTTTTTCAGAATCGTGACAGGCTGCAAAAGAAGAAAAAATCACTAGGCGAGGTTAACTTGGTAGCTATTGAAGAGTTTGAAGAGTTGAAACAGCGCGACGATTTTCTAAATAAACAAAAAGAAGATTTGATAGCCTCCAAGGATAATTTAAGAAAAGCGATTTTACGAATCAATCGAACTTCCCGGGAAATATTTATGGAAGTTTTTACTAAAATTGTTGAAGAATTTAAAAAGAACTTCCGTTTTCTTTTTAACGGCGGCCGGGCTCAGCTTGTGTTGGTTGACCCGGACAACGTTTTGGATTCTGGTGTTGAAATTGAAGTCCAGCCGCCCGGCAAAAAACTGCAAAATGTTTCTCTTCTTTCCGGGGGAGAAAAAGCGTTAACCGCAATTGCTCTTATTTTCGCGATATTTCAGGTCCGACCGTCACCGCTCTGTGTGTTAGATGAAATTGATGCCCCTTTAGATGAGGCTAATGTTGACCGATTTAATCATATGTTAAAAGAATTTTCTGCTTTTTCCCAATTTCTTCTTATTACTCACAATAAAAAGACGATGGGTAACGCCAATGTTCTTTATGGCGTCACGATGCAGGAAAAAGGCGTTTCGAAACTAGTTTCCGTAAAATTTAACGAAGAAGAGCAGAAAGCAAAACCGTCCGCGCTGACAAACCAGGAAGTCACAACCTAAAATTTTTCCTAATAGTTTCAGCTGGAAAGTAAACCCTAACCCAATTTTAAAATTAGAAGTCAGAATGTTTTATTTTTTTATTTGGCAAGTATAACCTGATTTTTACCGTTACGTTTTGCTTCGTATAAAGCGTCATCAGCTTTTTTTATCAGGTCTCTTTTTTCGTCATCGTTGTCAAGGTAGCAGGCTATTCCGATACTGACTGTAAACGGTGCATCAAGGATTAATTCTTCTTCAACTGATTTCCGAATGCGTTCACCGAGGAGCTGGGCATCTTTTTCTCCCGACTGAGGAAGGATGATTGAGAACTCCTCACCGCCATAGCGGCATATTATATCATCCTTACGGCAGTTGACTTTTAAAATGTTGCATATTTTACGTAAAGCTTTGTCGCCTTCCAAGTGGCCGAACTTATCGTTGAATTTTTTGAAATCATCTAAATCGAGCATCATTACTGACAGCGGCTGTTTTTTTAGTTTAGCCTGAGTTAGCAGATCATCAAGCCGATATTGAAAGTATCCGTAATTCCATAATCCGGTAAGAGAATCAGTGTGAGACTTTAAAAGGGTGATTTCAAAAGCTTGAGAATTTTCTATTGCTCCTTGAGCCTGGTCAACAAACATGCTGAAAATACGGATATCATCTTCGGTTATCGGTTTTTTTGTTATATAGTTATCAGCAAGGATTATTCCGATTGGCTTGTCTTGGGCCCAAATTGATGAAATGACAAAATCTTTAAGCCTTAAATGGTGGATTAAAGGATCAGTCTCGGAAGTATCGGTTTTTGATTCTTTTATCAGCGAAGCAGTCGGTTTCGATAAGGAACTGTAAATTAATCCGCTTTTTTCATTTAAAGGAAAAGAGAGCGATTGAATGAATTCCATGAACCTTGGTTTCTTGTCCTGTTTCATTCGCTGATAGGCTTTAATTAAAGAGTATAAGTCAAGTTGTTGGTTTTTTATTGATTGCCAAACGTCAGTCGCTTCTTGACCGTCGATTGGTCCGATACCCATAAATCCGTTTATGTTTTTCCCTTCTTTATCTACGAGAAAAATTATTGCTCGATTGAATGCTAATCCTTGTTGAGCGGTTAACCCGGTTAGAATGATGTAGACAATTTCTTCCAAATGCAGAGTCGTGCGCATAGCTTTAGTCAGCTCGTAAAACATGTAAAACTGAGAACGAACTTTTTCTAAATCGTTTTTAAGTTGAATTGTTTCTTTTTCGTTTATATCTTCTACCATAACAGACTAATTGATAACATATCTTCCAGTAAAAGTCAAATAGGCTTGACGAAATAAAATAATTGAGATACTATAATCTTAATGAAAAAACTGCTACTTGTCACTCTTTTTTTTGGTTTGTTTGGATCCAACGTTTTCTCTTTTGACCGTTATCGTCAGGAGCGAATCGATAATGCCCTGACTAAGGTTGAGTTATCAAGGTTTGTTGAGAAGATAGATGATGCTTGGCCGTTTCCCGAGAGCGATTTAACCGATAAAAAACCTTCTAAAACTAAAAAAGGAAAGTTAATTCACCCCTTTCAATATGAAGGCGGCCAGGACAAAAAAACCGTGTCCCGCCTAGTCAATGAGATAACTGAAGGCAGTTGGTCGATTTCCGGCGGCTGGAATTTTAATCAGATGAAGTATAGTGAGTATTCTGCCAGTGACAGTGACAATGTCATAGACGAAGATTACGGCACATTGAATTCCTATTATTTTGGTGCAAAATATAAAGGGAAAAATGATATTCACGAGTTTTTAGGGAAGCCGTTCGCAGAGTTATATTTTCGCCGTTATGAAGATAAGATACTTTACGACGGCGGAACTTCTTTTGGCCCATTTGCTCACAAAACCAATGCTGAAGTTTATCGCTATGGTGTTAAATTAGGCGCAATCAAAGATTTTCCCACTATGCCAGGGAATTTTTTTGGTTATTTTGATGTTGGCCATCGTCATTGGAATCGAGGAGAAAATGAATTGTTTTACGATTCGCGTCATGGTATTTATGCGATTAAGTATGCTGAACAGTATATGTGGACTTATTTTGGTTTCGGCGGCGGCCTTAATTACGAACCGTTTAGAAATTTTTCGTCAGGCTTAGAGTTTGAGATGATGTTTTCCGGCGGATCTTTTACCAAGATGCATTCAGATTCTTGGGGGCCGCGTGGGTTTGTTAATGAAGCGACTTATGACCTAGGTGATGTTTGGGGGCTTGAGATACAGTTACCTTTGAAATATTATATTCTTGACGGAAAAATGTCTTTTGATTTGACGCCTTATTTTACTTATTGGGATGTTGAGCGTTCAAAACCTTTAGAAATGGGTGTTGATTTTTGGTATGAACCTGATAGTATTACTCACGTTGAAGGTATCCTGATGGGTATCTCCTGCTTCTTTTAGTCTAATCATTCCTTTTTTTAAAAAATCGTAAGAAAAACATTCTGGCTTAAATGATGAACATTGAATCTCCGAAACTGAAGAACCGAAACCGGTTTTCAATCGCGTAATCGTAGCTTTGTTTTATCAGGTCAATTCCGGCAAAAGTGCTGATTAAAATCAGGTTGGTTGAACAGGGAGTATGAAAATTAGTTATTACCGCGTCAATGACTTTAAAGCTGTATCCCGGGTAAATATAAAAGTCAGTTTCGCCGGAAAAAGGCGAAAGAAGTCTGTCATGGTTTTTGCTTTTATCGGCAACGCTTTCTAAGGTTCGGATCGAAGTCGTTCCTACAGCTATGACTCTTCGTTTACTTAATTTCGCGGCGTTAATCTTTTCAGCGGCTTCTGCGGAAAGGCTGACCCATTCGCTGTGCATCGAGTGTTTGCGAATGTCGGCGCTTTTTACCGGCCGAAAGGTGCCAAGTCCGCAATGGAGAGTGATAAAAACTATCTCGACCCCGATTTTTTTTAAATCGTTTAAAAGTTTGGGCGTAAAATGAAATCCCGCGGTAGGAGCGGCTACGGCTCCTTGATTTTCAGCGTAAACAGTTTGATACTGGGTTTCCGCGGTTAGCGGTTTTTTTATGTAAGGCGGCAGGGGAACTTGACCCAGCGATGAAATAAGCGGTTCAATGTTTTTTTGAGAAAAGGTTATTGACCATGATCCTTGCTGATTAGTTTTGTTTATAGTTGCGGTTATCGGACTATCCTCAAAGAATATTTTTTCATTTATTTTGATTCGTTTTCCCGGTTTAAGCAAAACCTGCCAAACTCCCGGCTGTATTTCTTTGAGAAGAAAGACCTCGACTTTTCCGCCGCTTAACCTTTTAGCTTTAAGTCTAGCCTTAATTACTTTAGTATCGTTTAAAACTAAAAGGTCTCCGGGCTTAAACAGGTTGGTTATTTCAGAAAACCTTTTTTTAGAAAACGATGAAGTTTTTCTGTCTATGACAAGCAGTTTTGAATTGTCACGCTTAGTTGCCGGTTCTTGAGCGATCAATTCTTGAGGAAAGGTAAAGTCGTATTTTGATAGGTTAAATTCATCTTGAATCATAATTTTCTTATTCTACCAGATAACAAGAAAAATCAAGTTAATATTTTATCCTAAAATTTAACTCAATAAAATCCTAAATTTTCTTTTCGAGAGTACCGCTTCCTTTTTAGGCTTTTTGTTTGTCCTTTTTTTAGGCTTTAAAGTCGGGATAAAGCTATAAAGCATTGATAATAAATGGTTTAGGTGTAGGAAAAAACTGGCTTAGACCATTGACGAATGAGGTTATTTGGAATATAATAAAAATTTCTAAAATGCCTCGTTTTAACCTCGGGAAACAATTCACCACTAAAACGGTGAAAGAAATAGATCGGGTTTCTTTAACCCCTTGACAAGGGGATTTGAGATGGAATTGGTAACGGGTCAAATAAAAAAAGAGTTGATTTTCTTTTGATCGAATCTGTTAGTTATTCGGTTGATTTTTTTTCTCTTTTTTTCTTTGGAATAAGGCATTTAAAGGAGGCGATAATGAGAAGCGATCTTACTAGAAAACGAACCTTTCTTGTTTGTGGGCACGCTCATTCCGGAAAAACATCTTTAGTTGAGGCCTTGTTATTTAAAGCCGGAGCGGTCAGCCGGTTAGGAAAAGTCCAAGAAGGTAATACTGTTAGCGATTATGAAGAGGACGAACATCAAAGATGCAGTTCTATAAATCTGGCGGTTGTAAACGCTGAATATAAAGATAATTTTTTCCAATTTATTGATACCCCGGGATATTTGGATTTTATTGGTGATGTTATTGCCTCAGTCAGGGCGGTTGACTTTGGCGTTATTGTCGTAGATGCTACCAGTGGAATCGAGGTCGGTACTGAACGCGCTTTTGAAGCTTTGCGAAGAGAAAATGTTCCTTGTTTGTTTGTTATCAATAAGCTTGATAAAGAAAATACTAGTTTCCAGAACACCTTTAATGACATTAAAAATAACTTGATTAAACAGGCTATTCCTTTTTCAGTTTATGATTCGGGAAAGATCAAAGATGCTCTTGAGGATAAGGAAAACATTTATTACTCGCAAATAATGGAAACTGTTGCCGAAACTAACGATCTTTTGTTAGAGAAGTATCTGGAAACGGGCCAAATCGCAGAAGCTGAGTTTGGCCCGGCATTAAAAAAAGCGATTGTTAATTCCCAAATTTTCCCGGTGTTCGGCTGTTCATCGGAAACACTTGTTGGGATAGATGTTTTACTTGATGAATTAACAAAAGTTATGCCTTCTACCAGCGATGCTTTAGGCCGAAAGGCAAAAAAAGGGGATAAAGAGGTCGTTTTAGGCAATACGGTTGACGGAGAGCTGGCGGCACAGGTTTTTAAAACCATAGTTGACCCTTTTATCGGTAAACTCAGCATTTTCAGAGTTTATTCCGGAAAAATTTCCTCAAACAGTGATGTTTATAATTCAACAAAAAAGATTAAAGAAAAAGTCGGACAGATTTATATTTTACAGGGCAAACAGCAGCTTGCCTGTGATGGTGTTTGTGCCGGAGCTATTGGCGCTGTTGCTAAATTAAAAGATACCGAAACCGGAGATGTTTTTTCTTCTCCTGGCGAAGATATTGAGTTTGCTCCTTTTGCTTTTCCTCCTCCGTCATATAGCGCTTCAGTTAAACCAAAGACAAGAAAAGACGAAGAAAAAATTTCAACGGCGTTGTCTAAGTTAATGTTACAGGATCCAACCTGCAGTACGTCGCGCGACTCACAAACAAAAGAATTAATCGTTTCCGGTTTGGGCGAGTTGCATCTTAATGTGATTATTGAAAGAATGAAGAAAAAATATGGTGCTGATGTTGATTTGGGGACACCGAAAGTCCCTTATAGAGAAACTATTGCCAAGTCGATCAGTGTCCAGAGCAAATATAAAAAACAATCCGGTGGACGAGGCCAATATGCTGATATATGGATTGAGGTTGAGCCGCTGGAGCGAGGTAAAAATTTTGAGTTCGTTAATAAAATTGTTGGCGGCGCGGTTCCTAAAAACTTTATTCCTTCGGTAGAAAAAGGAATTAAAAATGCGATGCTTTCCGGCGGTGTGCTTGCTGGATATCCTATTTCTGATATTCGAGTTACAATTTTTGACGGTTCTTATCATCCGGTTGATTCCTCGGACATGGCTTTTCAGATCGCCGGGTCAATGGGCATAAAGAAAGCTTTAGAAGATGCCGGTAGCGTTATGCTTGAACCGATAATGGACGTTGAGATTGTCGTGCCAGAGGAGTTTATGGGCCAAATTACCGGTGATATCACCTCTCGTCGGGGCCGAGTTCAGGGTATGGAAGTCAAGGGGAAGAAAGAAGCAGTTAAAGCGTCGATTCCTTTGGGAGAGATGTTTAAATATGCCTCAGATTTGCGTTCGGTTACTGGAGGAAAGGGATCATATACGATGAGTTTTTCTCACTATGATGTTGTTCCTCAGCGAGTGGCCCAAGGCATCATTGATGAGGCCAATAAAGCAAAAGAAATGGCCGCCCATCATTAAACAGGAAAGGTTAGCAACATGAAAATTTACAGTCGGATTGAGGAGTTCTTTGGCAAAAAACAGTTTCGCGATGAGAAATTAGTAAAATTACAAGAGAGGTTTCAAGCCTTGAAAACTGTTTTTTATGGAGTTGAGTTTACAAATGAGCGGCGTGATTCTTGTGATTGTATCTTGGCAGGCAAAGATGAGTTGCTCGATTTTATTGTTGAAGATATCGAGCGGGGGGAAAACTTAATTTCTAAGGTGGAAGAAAAAGCGGCAATTGAAAAAGGGTTAGAGATATTGAATCGGGAAAAACTTCTTTTTGAAGAGTTAAGCGGCGAGGATTTAAAGGTTTTTCGTGATTATTCCTTTGTAACAGCTAAGCCGATTATTGTTTGGAGCCAGGAAGGTTTGGACCAAATTCTTCTTAAAATCTTTGAGAAAACTAAAACAGTTTTTTTCTATGCTGCCGGGAAAAAAGAAGTTCATGCCTGGATGGTTCCACTCGGCAGTGATGTTGTGACCGCGGCTTCAAAAATACATAGCGATTTGGCCCGCGGTTTTATCCGGGCCGAGGTCTATAACGCCTCAGATCTTGATAATTTTAAGAATTTATCTGAAGCTAAACAGCGGGGCCTTTTAAAGTTGGTGGATAAAAGTTATATCGTTAATGATGGGGATGTCTTGGACGTAAAGTTTAGTGTTTAATCAACGTAAATACAAAGAAAGTTGAGGTTTTTCAATGTTGAAAGTGAGGAGAGCCCTTATCAGTGTCTGGGATAAAAAAGGTATTGGAGATTTCGCGAAAAGAATCTCTAAACTTAATATCGAGATTGTTTCTACCGGCAAAACCGCGAAGTTGTTCCGCCAAAATAATATTGCGGTTTCTGAGGTTTCATCTTTAACTGAATTTCCTGAGATCCTTTCGGGAAGAGTTAAGACTCTTCACCCTAAAGTTTTTGGCGGTATTCTGGCTAACAAAAAGCATCCTTTACATATTGAAGAGATGCGCAGTCTTAATATTATTCCGATAGATATGGTTGTTGTTAATCTTTATCCTTTTGCCGCTAAATTAAAGGATAAACTAACGACAGATGAAATATTAGAGTACATTGATATTGGAGGGCACAGCTTATTAAGAGCGGCGGCTAAAAATTATAAAAACGTTGTTTGTATCAGTTCACGCGAACAGTATAAGTCAGTGATTGAAGAACTTGAAAAAAATAAAGGGTTCATATCTCAAGAAACTTTGAGGGATTTAGCGGCAGCAGCTTTTTACTTAGCGAAAGAATATGATAATGACATCTACGGTTACTTTAACCCTAGAAAAGTAGTCACTTGGGATTGGGAAAAGCTGGCTAATTTACGTTACGGTGAAAATCCTCATCAGAAAGCCGGCCTTTATCGTCTGTTACGTTCGCCGAGCGTAAAGTTTGAACAAATTCAGGGTAAAGAGCTGTCCTACAACAATTTTATGGATCTTGATACTGCTTTGTGTTGTGTTAAAGAGTTTTCAGACCCGGCAGCTGTTATTGTTAAACACAGCACGCCCTGTGGCGTTGGTACCGATAAAAAACTTGTTAACGCTTATAAAAAGGCTTATTCGGCTGATCCTTTGTCGAGTTTTGGCGGGATTGTAGGTTTTAACCGAAAAGTAGATAAGTTTACTGCCCAGGCGTTACTTAAAAGCGGGTTTAAAGAATGTGTTATCGCTCCAGCCTATTCTAAAGAAGCTCTTAAATATTTTGCTGAAAAGAAAAACTTAAGAATCATTGAAATTGATTTTTCCAAAATTTCTCTTGGCTTTAAAGGTGTCCGGGCCGGGGTTTTTGGCTATTTAATTCAGGACAGCGATACTCAGGTTGTTGATAAGTCAAAGTTTAAAGTTGTTACTGAAAAAAAACCGACACAATCTCAGATGAAAGATTTGGTTTTTGCCTGGAAAGTAGTTAAGCATGTTAAGTCTAATGCGATAGTTGCTGTAAAGAATGGCAATCTGCTGGGTATTGGTGGCGGTCAGCCTTCAAGAGTTGGCGCGGTGAAGATCGCCCTTGGTAAAAGCAGCGCTTTGATCAAAGGCGCGGTGTTAGCGTCTGATGCCTTTTTCCCAAAAGAGGATTCAATAAAACTCGCTTATCGGAAGGGGATAAGAGCGATTATTTGCCCCGGCGGATCTATAAAAGATCAGGAAGTTATTGATTGCTGTAACAAATATGGTATCGCTATGATTTTTACTGGTATTCGTCACTTTCGTCATTAATTCTTGCCTGGTAAACAAGATAATCTAAACCCTGAGAAGACAATGTCTTTAAAAAAAAGTTACACCAAAGCCTTGCGGTTTTTAGATGGTTTTATTAATTATGAAAAAAAATCCAAATTTTCTTATCTTGAATCTTTTAGCCTTTTACGGGTTAATCGTTTGTTTTCTTTTCTCAAAGTAAATCACCGCGGTTTAAAAATTATACATCTTGCCGGAACAAAAGGTAAAGGTTCAACTGCCAACTTTGTTGCTCGTATTTTAGCCGGGTCAGGATATAAGGTTGGCCTTTACACTTCGCCGCACATAACTGATTTACGAGAAAGAATTAGAATCATTAAGCCTCAACCTTCGGTATCTCGGCTAAAGCTAAGCGATAGGCTCATTTCTAAAAATGATTTTTCCCGGATTTTAGAAACTTTTGAAAATAAAATCAAAAAATTGAAACCGGCTGATTTGCGTCGAAAAGCAAGTTTCTTTGAAGTCTATACGGCTTTAGCGCTGAAGTATTTTTCTCTTAAAAAAGTTGACTTTCTTGTTTTAGAAACTGGACTAGGCGGACGTTTGGACGCGACAAATGTTGTAAACCCTAAAATTGTAATTATTACTAATATTGATTATGACCATACAGATTTGCTTGGTAATACCCTTAGCCTGATTGCTAAAGAAAAAGCGGCAATAATAAAAGAAAAGACTAAAGTAATAATTTCCCAACAAGCTAAATCAGTTGATTTGGTTTTAAAAC
The DNA here is from genome assembly GCA_028711575.1 of Candidatus Omnitrophota bacterium. GTDB lineage: Bacteria > Omnitrophota > Gorgyraeia > Duberdicusellales > 4484-171 > JAQTSA01. The sequence goes on from JAQTSA010000005.1 coordinate 10,394, forward strand.
GGGAAGCTAAAAAGAAAAAATCCGAACTTTACCGATTGAACAAAGATTTTTTTGTCGATAACTTAAAGCTTGGGAAAAGGGGAATTAGTTTTGATTTTAAATCTAAAAATGTGTATATTCCAAAAATAAGTTTACCGGTTTTTGGCCGGTATCAGGCTGATAACGCGGCTTTGGCAATAAGCGCTGTTTCTTTTTTACCGGGAGTTTGTCTTGGCCCTGATAAATTGAAAAGTTCACTTAAAGATTTTATTCTTCCCGGACGATTTGAGATCGTTAAGTTGACTCCGCTTACTGTTCTGGATATTGCTCACAACCCTTATTCTTTTACAGTTTTAAACCGAACGATAAAAGAGGTTTTTCCTGATAAAAAGGTTATTATTGTTTTTGCCGCCGCCGGCGATAAAAATATCTCAAAAATGATTCGGTCGATTGAATATGATGAATTAATCCTTACTAAATTTAACCATCCCCGGGTATATGACCCTTATCAGTTCCGTAAGGATTTAGATTTGAATTCAGAAATTATTGACGATCCGGCGGCTGCTTTAAAAAAAGCTTTCAGTCTTTATAAACCCAATAAAGTTATTGTTGTCTGCGGCTCTTCGTTTTTAGTTTCTTGTCTAAGGCGTTTTTTAAAGCGGGCTAAATAGCGGTTTCATCGATAACCCTGGATTTTTCAGGAAAATATAATAGAATAGGACAAGATGAACCAAAAATTCATAAAGCGATATAACAGTACTGACACGATTGCCGCTTTGGCGACTTTTCCTTCAAAAGCCGCTTTAGGTATAATAAAACTTTCCGGGCCGCGGGCTCTTGATATCGTTTCTAAAGTTTTTAAGCCTAAAAATAAGAAAAATTTAAAAAAAGTTAAGACTTACACTTTACATTATGGCTGGATAATCGAGAGTTGCTCGGACAAAAAAAAAGCGGAAAAATCAGATAATTTGCCGGTTCTTCTTGATGAGGTTTTGGTTTCGGTGATGCGCAAACCGCATTCTTATACCTGTGAAGATGTCGTTGAGATCTCTTCTCATGGCGGGGTATTTGTTGTTAATCGGATATTAAAAGAACTTTGTCTTGTCGGTGCCCGCTTGGCCTTGCCGGGTGAGTTTACTTACCGGGCTGTAATTAACGGCAGAATCGATTTGCTGAAGGCTGAAAGTATTCTTGATATTGTTGATGCTCATAGTCAGCAAGGTTTGCAAGTCGCTTTAGACCAATTAAACGGTAAGGCTTCTAAAAATATCAACGATTTAAAAGACCGCCTCCAGCTCGTTTTTGTTGAAACCGAGGCGGCTTTAAATTTTTCTGAAGATTTGTCAACCGATACGGCAGTTTCTGAATTAATAAAGTCTTTAACTGTTATCAGGAGCGATATAACGGCTTTAATTAAGCGTAGCGCTGAAGCGCTGATTCTTAAGGAAGGCGTTAAGTGTGTTATTTGTGGACGAACCAATGCCGGAAAATCTACCCTTTTTAACCGGTTGTTAGGCCGGGAGCGGGTTATTGTCAGTGAGGTAGCGGCAACGACCCGGGATGTGGTCGAAGAAACTATTGTTGTCCGCGGCGTGCCGTTACGAATTTGTGATACCGCCGGCTTAATTACACCGAAAGACTTGGTTACTAAAGAAGCGGTTTTAAGAACACAAAAAGCTTTTGGTGAGGCTGATTTGATAATTCTTTTACTGGACAATTCCCGAGCCTTGAGCCGAGATGATAAGTTTTTAATAAAAAAGATAAAAGATAAGAAAAAAATAATTGTAATAAATAAAACTGATTTAAAGCAAAAATTAAATTTAAAGGATTTAAAAGGTTGTCGGGGAAGACGGGTTTTTATCAGTGCTTTAAAAGATAAGGGGATTGTCGCCTTAGAGAAAGCTGTCGCCGAAGAAGTTTCTTTTGCTGATATTGACCGGGAAAACAGTGTTTTCTTAAGCGCCTATCAACGGCAATCTTTCGCTTTAATCGAAGAAAAAATTTCTAAAGCCCTGCGGTTTCTTGGTGAGGGTTATACTTTAGATTTTATTAATCAGCTTTTGGCTGAAGCCTTAGATGAGTTCTCAAAGATTACTGGAGAAGTTTTGACCGAAGATGTTTTAGAAACTGTTTTTAGTAATTTTTGTATTGGTAAATAATCAGCGGTTAGAACGTTTAACCGCTTAAGTTTTATTGATTTTATCAGTTTATAGTTTCCGGTACGGTCAAGAGAAAAGAAGATATTTGTTTTAAAACAGATAAAAGCGGAGGATAGAATGAATAAGAAGATCGATAAGAAAAAGATTGAACAAGGCATTCGAATGGTTCTTGAGGCTGTCGGTGCCGATTTAGATATTAAAGATATCGCGAAAACTCCTCAGCGAGTTGCCCAGATGTATGAGGAAATTTTGGCGGGACAGTTTAAAAATCCGGAAGATGAAATAAATGTTATTTTGGAAGAAGAACATGATGAAATTATTTTACTAAGAAATATTTCATTTTATTCTCTATGTGAGCATCATCTTGTTCCATTTTTTGGTAAAGCGCATGTTGCCTATATTCCGGATAAACGGATAACTGGTTTAAGCAAAATTGCCCGGGTAGTAGAAGTTTTGTCACGCCGTCTTCAGGTTCAAGAGCGGCTTACTACCAAAATAGCTGATGTTTTAATGAAAAAACTCAAACCTAAAGGGGTTTTTGTCGTTATTGAAGCTGAACATCTTTGTATGTCAATGCGCGGTGTAAAAAAACCGGGAACGACAAATGTCACGTCGGTTGTTCGAGGTGTTTTTCGAACCAATTCGAAGACTCGCCAAGAAGCATTGAGCCTTATCAAATAGACTTTTGGGTAAGAGAAGAAGCTCATGGCTCATTCGCGCCTTCGGTGCTGTTTGCAGATGATCACAGAAGCCGCGCCTTCGGCTCGGCAGCAGATGATCACAGATTCGCGCCTTCGGCGCTGTTCGCAGATGATCACAGAAGTCGCGCCTTCGGCTCGGCAGCAGATGATCGCAGATATATGGTATTTAGGAAATAGCCTTTTTGAGAAGAGAAGAGTCAAACGATTGTCAGAAAGTGATTGAGTGATTGAGTAATTGAGTGATTCAGCGAAATAGAAATTTATAGAAATTGATAGAGATTTATAGAAATGTGTTGTTTTTAAAAAAGGAGCTAAATATTGCACAATGGAAATCCTATTTATTCCTAATCCAACTGAGAGAGTTTGCGAGTTTCAAACATTGGTTTCTTCAAACAATAAATTTCAACTAATTTCTACAAATTTCAATTTATTTCTACGACAATTGTTTGACGGTCGCCTGGGCTGAGCCAGTTTGACAGGCGTACTCCGCGTGTTTGACGCCAACGCAGTGAACGTTTGACGCGAGCGTAGCGAGCTTTCTTGTTCGGGTATAGGGTTCAGGGTCTCGGGTTTAGGGTGAAGAGTTTCAGAGTTACTAGTTTGCGAGTTCTGAGTTGACAAACATTGTTTTATCCAAACAACTAATTTCAATCCATTTCTATAAATTTCAATTTATTTCTAAGAGAATTTGTGAGTCATGATAGTGATAAGATCTTTTAAATCACGGGGTCAATAAAGTCAAAGCTTGGTTCTATAACATTAACTTCTTCGTAAGTCTCAAGCGGTAAATCATAAAAGAACATTGACGGTTGAGTCACTATCAGTCCGTTTTTAAAAGTATATTTTGTCTCAGGATAGCTGATGTATAGGTGAACCTTTGCTCTGGTTGCCGCGACATAGAAAAGTCTTCTTTCTTCTTCCAGTTGGTCTTGGGAGTTGAGGGCTTTAGGGTGGGGAAACTCGTAATTGTTAAACCCGATTAAAAATACAGCTTCCCATTCTAAGCCTTTGGACTGATGTATTGTTGAAAGGACTAACACCTCTTCTCTTTCGCCCGGTGCGATTCTTGTTTCACCTTTAAATTCTTCGAAGGCATTAAATTCAAGGAGAAACTGTTTTATCCCGGAATAACTTCTTGCCATTTTAGAAAGTTCTTCTAAATCGAGAATGCGTTCTTCGGGGTTATCAAAGGATAAATAGCAGTGCTCTTTGTAAAAGCTTAATATTTCATTCAAAGCTTCTTCAGCGGTTGTCATTTTCTTTATTGCCTCAAGAGACAGTCGGAAATTTCTAAATCCCTGTTTGGGTCGTTTTGGCAGAGAATTTTCGATTTCGCTGAAAGGCCTTTCATTAAATATCATTTGCCATATTTTATGAGCGAAGGTTCGTCCTAATCCTTTTTGAAGGCATAAAACTCGTTTGTAAGAGAGTTCGTCTTTAGGGTTAACGATTATTCTAAGATAGGCTAAGGCGTCCTTGATATGAGCCTGTTCAAAAAATCGTACGCCGCCGCGGACGATGTAAGGAATGCCCCGTTTCATAAGCTCGACTTCTAGCTCTAAGGATTGAAACCGCGAGCGAAAAAGAACCGCTATTTGATTTAGAGGAATATCGTCTTGGTAAAACTCAAGTATTTTTTGGCCGATAAATTGAGCTTGCTGGTAGACATCCTTTGTTTTAACAATTCTCGGCTTTTCATTGTCTTCTTTTACTGCCCGCAGTGTTTTGGGAAATTGGTTTATGTTGTGTTTAATTATTTCGTTAGCCAAATCTAATATTTGAGGGCTTGATCGATAATTAAGTTCTAACTTAAATATTTTTGTTTCCGGAAAAACTTTGGGAAAATCAAGGATGTTATTAATTTGGGCCGATCGGAAAGAATATATAGATTGGGCATCATCGCCAACGGCTAATATGTTTTTATGTTTTGAGGCTAACAGGTTCAAAAGTTCGAATTGTAATTGATTGGTGTCTTGATATTCATCAACTAAAATGTATTTAAACTGGTCGGAATACTTATTCCGGACGAAATCGTTTTTCAATACTTTAAGCCAATTGTTAAGCAGATCGGAAAAATCCATAATGTTGCTCTGAATTTTTTTATGATTGTATAAATTAAGAATTCTCTTTATTGGTTCAATGAATTCTTCTAATTTCGGGTAAGAGTTTAGGATGATCTCTTTAACTTCTTTTTGAGCGTTGACTGCTAAATTCCAGATTGTAGAAAGGATATCTTTTTTTGGGAAAAGGGTTCCTTTATCGGAGTACCCGGCTTCGGACATACAATCGGCAATGTAGCCAAGCGAGTCTTCGCGATCAATTATTGTAAAGCTGGGCGTGTATCCCAGCAAATGGGCTTCTTTTCTAAGGATAACGTTTCCGATGTGATGAAATGTTCCCGCCCAGAGTTTGGATAAGTCTGATTTAAGGACAGTCTCAGCGCGATTGACCATTTCGATTGAAGCTTTGTTGGTAAAGGTTACAAGTAAAATGTTTTCCGGATTTATTCCTTGATCTAATAAATAGGCTAACCGGTATATTAATACCCGGGTTTTTCCTGATCCGGCTCCGGCTAAAACTAAACAGGCACCGTTGGTTGCGGTAGCTACTTTGAATTGCTGAGCGTTAAGATCTTTACTGTAATCAATCGTCGATTGAGATTTGAAAGGCTTTAATTGATAGTTTTCCATAGACGTTTTAGGTGATGGAATAAAAAGAATAGATTTTTTACCTTGTTTAATCCGGAAAGTATATTACCAGAAAATATCGTAAACATAAACCAAAAAATAAAAACTCACTTTTTAAAGGCTTGTTTAATATAGAAAAGTCAGAAGAGAGGGGGGGGGTGCTTTTAAGTTAAAGCCGGTTATAATTGGTTTTTTAATCGTCGGTAATTTTTCGTTTAATTTTAAAAAAGTCAAAAAAACTAAAAAGAAAGTATGCGTTCATCAAAAAAGTGTATAGATTGTTTTTATCGTCAGGTAGATATGACCGCCGGGCTTTTAAAATTAAGCAAAGCTAAACACCAGAAAGCTAAGAAGGTAATTGAGAGAAAAATTAATTCTTTTGATTTCAGTAATCCCCCGATTGTTTTCGGCCGGGCAATCTATCGGACTCTTTCGCACATTTCGGGAGTGAGAGACCCTTTTTTATCGCAAAAAAGGCGGATAGAAAAACAATTGCTTAATTCTATGGCCGATATCAGAAGTCTTTTGAATAATTCTCCTGATCCATTTGAACAATCGGCTAAAGCCTGTTGCGCGGCTAATATGATTGATTTCGGCGCTGGTAAAATACCCGATCTTAGAAAATTTGTGACTGATTTAAAAAAGATAAAACTTAAAGTCAATGATTTTAAGACTTTTAAGAATAAACTTAAGGCTGCTCGCCGGATTATGGTTTTAGGGGATAATTGCGGGGAAATTTTTTTCGACAGGCTTTTTATTGAACAAATATCGCTTTTTCGCCCGGAGCTTAAAATCGTCTATGTGAGTCGATCGGCCGTGATAATAAATGATGCGACCGTTCCTGACGCCAAACGGGCGGGAATTAGCGGATTCGCTCGGATTATTTCTTCAGGCTGCGATTATCCCGGTCTTTTACTGACGAAGACATCAGAATTGTTTCAAAAAGAGTATAAAAAAGCTGATATTGTTTTGAGTAAAGGGCAAGGCAATTTTGAGTCCTATAACGATAACCATAAAGCTGTATTTTATTTGTTTAAAGTTAAGTGTTTGCCGGTTGCCGAACAATTAAGGCTGCCCTTTAACAGTTTGCTCTTTATTTATAATAAAACTATGCTATAATTGACTAATCTAGCCATGGAAAGACTCATCAATTCAAACGATTTTATTTGCGAGAAAGAAGAACCCCCCGATTCTTTTTCAAATAAGGCGGTTAAACTTAAATGTTATGGTTAATATAATCTTATTCATAATATTTATTGGATTATCGGCCTTTTTTTCGGCCAGTGAGACCGCTATTTTTTCTTTAAGCAATCTTCGATTAAGGCGAATCAAAGACCGCTACGCCAAAGCTAAAATCCTTACCGCCCTTTTGCGGCGGCCAACTCATTTGCTTACTACAATTGTTTTTGGGAATATGTTGGTTAATATCGGCCTTTCGGCGATGGCTACGGCCACGTTTGTAAAACTTTTTGGCGAAACCGGATTAGTCTTTTCAATTATTGTTAGCGGTCTTTTAATTCTCTTGTTAGGAGAAATTTTTCCTAAAACTATTGCAATTTATGCTGCTGAGAAAATTTCTCTTTTGTCTTGCCCTATTTTGAAATGGATCTCTGTATTGTTTTTCCCTTTTGTTTTTGTTATTGAAAAAGTAGTAGTTTTTTTCTCTAAACTTCTTCTTTTAACTAAAAAGCAGCTTAAACACGGAGAAGAAGAGTTAAAGACTGCTCTTTTGCTTGGCCGGCGCGGCGGTCATATTACAGCCAAAGAAGAAGAGATGATAAGCTATGTTTTGGAATTTAAAGATACCTGGGTTGGCGATATTATAACTGCCCGAGTTAATATTGTTGGGATTAATATCGATTGGCCGCAAGAAACAGTTCTAAACATTTTGCGTGAAAAACGTCATTCTAAATTTCCTGTCTATCGGGACTCAATGGACAATATTGTCGGAATCCTTTATGCTAAAGATCTTTTTCTTAATCAGGCTAGTGATTACCATTCCTTGATCCGTGAACCGATATTTGTTCCGGAAAGTAAAAGATTAGACGATTTGCTTACTCTTTTTAGGCAAAAAAATGAACGGATTGCGGTCGTGGTTGATGAGTATGGCGGTACTCAAGGTCTTGTAACTTTAGAGGATATCGAAGAAGAAATATTTGGTGAGATTTATGACGAGTATGAATCTAAGTTTGAAATGATTCAAGCTATAGATAAAAATACCTATCGAGTCTCAGGGAAAGCGGCGATTAAGAATATAAACATTGAATTAGGCTATGATTTACCGGAAGAAGAGTCGACTTTAGCCGGGTTTTTGCTTACCTATCTTGAAAGAATTCCTCAGCAAAGAGAGCGGGTGGTTTATAAAAATATAGAGTTTATTATTGAACGGGCAACTGCTCGGCGAATAGTAAGGGTTTTAATTAAACGATGAATTATTTTTATCTTATTGGATGTTTTTGTTTTTTGGCTATAAATATTTTTTTTACTGTTGCTGAAATCAGTTTTATTTCTTCCAGTACTTTGCGTCTTCGCCATCGTCGAGAAAAGGGTAATAAAGCTGCCGGCCGGGCTTGCCGCTTACTGCAGAAACCGGAAAGGTTTTTGGCAACAGCCCTTATCGGAATGAATATCACGATAGTCCTTGCTACTTCTTTTATAACTTATTTTTTTATTGAAAGCGGAATTACTCAAAACTATTTCTGGATTACTGCTTTTTTTACTCCGATAGTCGTTATTTTTGCCGAGATGATACCCAAAAATGTTGGCCGTTATTTTAAGGAAGACTTTATTTGCTGGGCTTCAGGGCCAATGCTTTTTTTTGAAACCGTTTTTATGCCTTTCATCGTTCTCTTTGAGCGGGTTAGCCGTTGGCTGGTTCGGCGGATTATTGGAAAAGTAAAAGAGCGATCGCCTTTTGTAACCAAGCAAGAAATAAAATCGCTTATTAACGAAGTTGAGCGTGGCGGGGGAATTGATCGAGGCGAGAAAGAAGCGATTGAAGAGGTTTTTCAGTTTCGTGAAAGCCGGGTTAAAGATGTTTGTCTGCGTCTAAAGAGTATCGTTGGTATTGATTATACCGATTCTTCTGAGGTAATTCTAAAGATTATTCAAGAAAAAGGTTTTACTCGGTACCCGGTTTTTAATAATAAGGAAATAGTCGGTTATTTAAATATATATGATCTATTTTATAACCCTAAACAGGATTGGCATAGTCTTGTCCGTCCAATAACTCGTGTTGGTGTTAATCAGAAACTTTATGAAGTCTTTGCGATACTTAATTCAAAAAAAGAAAGTATTGCTTTGGTTTTTAAAGGTAAACGGGTTTATGGTATGGTTACAGTTCAGGACAGTATTCGGGAAATAATTACTTCAATAATAAAAATGTAAAAGTTCAGGATAACCATTGATATCAAAGTCTGATGGTTTTGGCTGTTGAGAGTTTTGAAGTTATTATTTTGCTTAGCTTAGTTTTATTGTTAGATGAAATTTTTATTAGCAAGGGGTTATTTTTATGATGACAAGAGACGTTCACCTGGAGGCTAAAGGCTTTCTTGATTCGTTGAAATTTAAGCCGGGTGATTTTGGCTCGGTTGCTTTAGTCAGTGGACAGAAACATAGAGCTAAATTATGTTTAGAAAGGATTGAAAATCCAGTTAAAAATTTCAGTTTTTTGGGTTATAATTTTTGGACCGGGACTTATAAAGGTAAAAAAGTCACGGTAGGCAACGGCGGCTATTATGCCCCTGATACGGCTTTTATTACTGAGATGCTTTGCGCCGGAGGTGTCGATAGGTTAATTCGTTTGGGTTCCTGTGGTGCTTTGCGGAAAGATATTTCTGTTGGTGATTATATTTTGGCAACTGATATCATCAGAGGCGATGGCGTATCTCGTTATTATGTCGATGATGATTATGTCTCTGAAGTCGATCGGTTCTTGTCATCGCGGATTGAAAAAGTTTTTTCTAAAGGATCACGAGTCCATTGCGGCGGAGTTTGGACGACTGACGCTTTGTTTAAAGAAACAAAAGAGATTGTTAATTCTTATATCAATAAGGGCGCTATTTCTGTTGATATGGTTACTTCTGCCTTTGTTACGGTTAGCAACGTTTACAAGAAAAAAGCGTCAGCAATTCTTGCCGTTAGTGACAATCTAATTACCGGAGAAAAGGGCTTTTCAGATGCCCGTTTTTTTGCCGCTGAATCTAAAATGTGCGAACTTGGGTTTGAGCTGATTTAAGAACCATTGCGGCTTTTGATTTATTTTCTTTGGCTCAAAGAACCGATGCTGTTTAAAACAACAGAAACTTTATCGATGGGAAAAAGAGAAAAGTTATGAAAGTAGCTGTTTTCGGATGTGAGGCTGTCGGAAGCTTGCTTTTAGGCTATTTGAGTGAGAAAAAAACTGATCTTTACGGGGTTGTATCCGATTCGCAAAAAGATGCTCTTAACCGACACGGTCTTTTAATCGGCGGCGTACGTAAATCAAAAATTTGTAAGGTTGAAGTTGATAGCCGTCTGCATTACAGCGTCGACATTGCCTTTTTAACGGGCAGGGTTGACGCCCTTGATTCCGTTATCAACAATAGTTTTGAATATCTAAAAGATTCATTGATTGTAATTACTCAAAATGGTGTTGCGGCGGAAAGAGTCCTTAGGCGCTATTTTTCGGAAAATGCTATAGCTAGTGCGATAATTTTGTTTGGGGCAAGTTTTGATATGCCTAATCTGGCAAATCATGATTATGAGGGTGAGATCGTAGTTGGTAATTTTTTTGGTGTTAATCTTAAAAAACTGGAAATGCTCAGTAATCTTTTAAGAAATGCTTTTTCACTTCGGATTGAGAAAAAAATGAAAGCGGCAAAATATATGAAATTGTTTGCTGATTTAACTCTTTCTATTCCGGCGGTTCTCGGCCAATCGATTCAAGATTCGTTTTCTGATCCAGAAGTTTCCCGGATAGGTGTTTTCTTGAATAAAGAAGCTTATTTAGTTTTATCTCAGACTGGGATTGAGCTTGGGGATTTACCTAATTATTCTCGAGAACGAATGCTGTCTTTAGTTGAACAAAAAACCAGTGAAGCGGCGTTGGTTTTGTCTAATATAATGAAAAATTTGATACCAAACCCGCTTTATGGTTCTATTTTACAGAATATAAAACTCGGCCGAAAATCTGATATTGATTTTATAAACGGAGAGATAGTACGCTTGGCGCAGGAACATCAACTTTTGGCGCCGCTGAATAAAAAAATAGTTGAGATGGTTCATTTGGTTGAAGCAAGCGGTAAATTTGTATCTAAACAGGAATTTTTTAAAGTTTTTTCAAATTAAAAAATAATTTTAGGAGTTAGTTTGAGTATGAAAGTTTATTATGACGGCTGTATCGTTGACCGGGAAGAAGTATCTGAAGTTTTTGAGCCCGGGTTTCTTTATGGCTGGGGCGTTTTTGAGGCGATGCGTGTTTATCAGGGTAAAATTCCTTTAATTGAGAAAAGGATAAATCGCCTGATTCAATCGGCTCAGGTTATTGGTTTAAATCCTGAGGAAATAGATTATAAAAAAGCTGTGCTAAAAATGTTGTCAGCAAACAATTTAAATAACGCTTATGTTAGAATTACTTTGTACAAAAGGCGCAAACAAACTGGAACCCTAATTTATGTCGACTCCTTAGGTTATTATCCGGCGTCTCTTTGCGGTAAAGGGTTTAGCGCGTTGATTTCATCTTATAAAAGAGATCCCGAAAGTCTTAACTCTAAGATTAAATCTTTGAGCCGCTTAGAAAATCAGCTTGCTTGGAATGAGGCCAAAAATAAGAATAAGGGCGAGGCACTTTTATTTAATCGGCACGGTTTTTTAGCCGGCGGATCGCGAAGTAACGGTTTTTTGGTTAAAGACTCCGCGGTGATTACCCCTTCGCTTGGTTGCGGGGCTTTTAATGGTATTACCCGGGCTGTGGTAATTGAATTGTGTAAAAATAAGGGAATAAATTTTTTAGAAAAGAAAATAACAAAAAACGAAATTTTTTCAGCTGAAGAAGCCTTTATTACCAGCTCTTTGCTCGAAGTAATGCCCTTAATTGAATGCGATGGCATAAATATTTCCGACGGTTCCGAGGGCGGGATAACCAGGATGATAAGTTCAGCTTATATCCAGTACTTATAGTCCGGAAATCGCCGCTAGTGATAAAAAATTTGAAGTTACCTTATAAGGAGGATTGAATAATGAAGTTTATCAAAGAAAAAGAAGAAATTATTAAGTGGGGACAGCTTTTGAATCAGCGTCAGCTTTTAACTGCTAAAAACGGCAACCTTTCTTTTCGGGTGGAGGATCAGCAGCTTTTAATTACTGCTCATGATTCTTATCTTGGATTTTTGGAGAAAGACGAAATTCTTCTTTGTGATTTAGAAGGAAGGCTGTTAGAATCCGATAAGCAAATAACAACTGAGAGTAATCTGCACCTCGGTATTTATAAAAGGTATCCTGATGTCAAAGTTGTTCTTCACGCTCATTCGCCGGCGACTACCGCTTTTTTTTCGTTATTTAATGCCTTAAAAAGTTTTTCTTTTGAGACCAAGTTTTATCTTAGCGGGTTGTCAATTATACCGCAATCGGCGCCTACTGTTATCGATGTTATTCCGGTTATTGAAGCTTTATCTGAGAGTAAGATAGTAGTTCTTAAAAATCATGGAGTAGTTGCTGTAGGAGCAAGCTTTAAAGAGGCCTTTGGCTTATTAGAGCTATTAGAAGAACAGGCAAAAATTAATTTTATGGTTAAGGCCGATAAGCTTGGGGCTTAAAACCCCTATGATTTTCAATCTTTTGGCGGCGGGAAATTATTTTTTCCGGGTTTTATCGTTTTTTGTCCCTTGATAAGAGAATAATCCGTTGTTTTTATTCAAAAAGTTAGTGTTTTTGAATATAGTTTGACTTTTCGTAATTTGTTTTATAATAGTAGATACGGATAAGATACCGGAGTTTAGTTATTTTTTAGATTTTTTGTTTTTATTAAAAGGGGTAATGTTATGGCTGATGCTGACAAAAAAGAAAAAGATTCGATCAATCAAATTAACGGTCAGAAACCACAGCGAGCTTGGATTACAGTTCACAAAAAAATGACAAAAGAAGGGATCAAAACTTCTTTTAAAGGAAATTTGCAGTATCGCCTGGCTAAGGATAAATATACTGCTACGAAATTTGATAATTTTATGGCAGTTGCCGTAACGATTCGTGACCGCATCGTTGAACGTTGGATTAAGACCCAACAGCAATATCATAAGAAAAATGTTAAACGAGTGTATTATCTTTCTATGGAATTTTTAATCGGCCGTCTTTTAGGCAGTAATATCCTGAATTTGGGTTTATTCAACGAGATGACCAGCGCCTTAGAAGAAATGGGCTTTGATATTGAAGAATTACGAGATGAGGAGTTAGACGCTGGCCTTGGCAACGGCGGGCTCGGTCGTCTTGCTGCCTGTTTCTTGGATTCAATGGCTACCTTGGGTATTCCGGCTCACGGTTATGGTATCAGATATGATTACGGTATCTTTAACCAAAAAATAGTTAATGGCTATCAGGTTGAACTTCCTGACGAGTGGCTCAGGCATGGTAACCCCTGGGAATTTGCCCGGCCGGAGTATACGGTTAAGATTCGTTTTGGCGGTAAAACCCGTCATTTTAAAGATAAACGCGGTAAGTTTAGAGTTCGGTTGATAGATTCTGATGATGTTTTAGCCTTGCCTTTTGATATGCCGATTGTTGGCTATAAAAACGATGTAATTAATACCTTAAGACTATGGTCGGCCCGGAGTACTGAGGATTTTGATTTTAGTTATTTTAACGACGGAGATTACGAAAGCGCCGTTTATAACAAAATGTTCTCGGAAAACATATCAAGAGTTTTGTATCCCAACGATACAGTCTCTCGCGGCCGGGAATTACGGTTGAAGCAGGAATATTTTTTTACAGCAGCTTCAATTGCCGATATAATTCGGCGGTTCAAAGTTCATAATTCCGATTTTAAAAATTTTCCTGATAAAGTCGCTATTCAGCTTAATGATACTCACCCTTCTTTAGCTACAGTTGAATTACTACGGATACTTATCGATGAAGAAAATCTGGATTGGGATGCAGCCTGGGAAATTGTAACTCAAACTTTTGCTTACACTAATCACACGATTTTGCCGGAAGCCTTAGAGGCCTGGTCTTTGCCGTTATTCCAAAAACTTTTACCACGGCACCTTGAGTTGATTTATGAAATCAACCATCGGTTTTTGAGAGAAGTAGCAACTATGTTTCCCCTTGATAATGATATCCTGAAACGAGTCTCAATTATTGAAGAAAGCAATCCCCAAAGAATTAGGATGGCAAACCTTTCAATTATTGCCAGTCATTCGGTTAATGGTGTCAGTGCTCTTCACTCTAAGATAATTAGAGAAAGTATCTTTAAAGATTTTTATGTTTTTTGGCCGGAAAAATTCAACAACAAAACTAACGGAATAACTCAGCGCCGCTGGCTGCAGAAATCCAATCCCCATTTATCTAAACTTATAACCGATTCTATCGGTGATGGCTGGGTTACGGATCTTTACCAGCTTAAAAAATTGGAGGAATTTTCCAGCCAAAGCGCCTTTTTAAAGAAATGGCAGCAGGTTAAGGTTGAGAATAAAAAAAATCTGGCTCAATATGTTTATAAAAATTTAGGAGTTAAGATTAATCCGGAATCAATGTTTGATGTTCAGGTTAAGCGAATACATGAGTATAAGCGCCAATTGCTTTTCGCTTTTTATGCTATAAGTGAGTACCTGAAAATAAAGAATGATCCTAACGGTTTTTGTGTTCCGCGAACTTTTATTTTTGGCGGAAAAGCCGCTCCGGGATATTTTATGGCGAAACTGATTATTAAATTTGTTAACAATATTGCCGAAGTTATCAATAAAGATCGAAGCATAAAAGGTAAGCTAAGAGTTGTTTTTTTGGAGAATTATCGAGTATCTTTAGCGGAAAGGATTTTCCCGGCAAGTGATTTATCAGAGCAAATTTCAACTGCCGGTAAAGAAGCCTCAGGTACCGGTTGCATGAAATTTATGATTAACGGTGCCTTGACAGTTGGTACTCTTGATGGCGCCAACATAGAAATGAAAGAAGCTGTGGGCGAAGAAAATATCTACATTTTTGGTCTAAACATCGATCAGGTCAATATTCTTTTAAAGCAAGGCTATAATCCTAAAGAATATGTCGCAAGATCGGTGATTTTAACTGAAATAGTTCGTTTAATGAAAGGCAACTTTTTTTCGCCGATTGATCCTGGGCTGTTTGACCCGATTTTGGAAACTGTATTAAATAAAGATCCTTATTTTATATGCGCTGATTTTGATTCTTATCTATCGCTTCAGGAAGTTATCTCTAAGGATTATAATGACAAGAGTTCCTGGACTAAACGGTCAATACTTAACGTGGCAAGTTCCGGAAAATTTTCCAGTGATAGGACAATTTCTGAATATGCCGGTGAGATTTGGAAAGTTCCATACAATTGCCGTTAAACTCTTTCGGTAAGTATTATCAAATTTTCCGGAATCGGTTTCCAATCTATTTACCGGCCAACTGAGTTTGTAGGCTTGAGAAAAAATCTTAAGTCAGGGGCTAGAAAGATAAGGCCTTTTTTAAAAAGATATTTTCTTCCATTGTCAGCTGATAATCCTAAGCCTTTTATCAGTTACTAATAATACCTTGTTAATTGCTGGTGGAGCGACCTTTTCTGTCTGTTGAAGCCGGTATTGAATTGTGATATAATTTTTTGATTTTTCAAGCTTTTTAACCGGTTTATTATTTAAAATTAGGTCGGTGTCTATTGGAAATAAAAAAAAAGTTAACTTTATCTTTTTTGTTTTTGCCGTTGCTGGTTTTATTAATTTTTGCTCAGGAACCGTTGGATTTGGATAAAAATATCTCCGATAAAGAAGTTATAAAGAAGCTTATTGAAGAGAATCAGCGGCTTACGAATCAGCTCAAGAAGCTAAGCGTAGATAAAGAAGTATATAGCCAAGAGACTACCTCTGATATGAAAGGAATGAAAATTTTTTTAGAAACTCAGATAAACAGTCTAATTGAAGATAAAGGTATATTGTTAAGGGAGCGGAAAAGACTAAACGAGCAGTTAAATGATAATCAGGATAAAATGGACGCTCTCGCTTTACGGCTTAAAGATTTTCAAGCCGAGTTTGACCGGCTTAAACTAGCTGTTCGCCAAAAAGATCATCGTTTGTCTGATCTTTTGAGCGAAAAGGAAAAAACAACTGAAACTATGAAGTCTTTGACGATTGAGCGGCAAGGTCTTAAAAAAGAAAACCTTTTACTTAAAACTAAAATTGATGCTTTAGAGCGTTTTATTAACAGTCGTTTGTCTTCGGAAAAGATCGTTGAGGAAAACGGCAGGAATTAATCGCGACAGAATTTCGGATTGTATTAATAACTTTTAAAGAGGACAGGCTATGCCGGGAAAAAATAAAAAACGGTTAACAGCTTATATCGCGGTTTGGATTGTTGGTATACTTCTTTTTTTCGTCGGTGTTAACAAAATTATTTTTGAGATACGATGCCTAAATTCTGAAACTGAGAGACAGTCGCGGATATCTTCTTTTTTGGATGTTGTCGACAGAAAAATAGAGGATAACAAAAACGCCTTAAAGATTTTATCAAGGAACAATATTGTAAGAGGTGTTTTACTTAAAGACATCAGTTTTGATGTTAATCAGGCTAATACAGTTTTAGAAGCCGCTAAAGATATCCTTTCAGCTTCTTTGGTTTATGTTATGAATTTTTCGGGAGAAGTGGTCGCTTCTTCTTCTTATGATGATGACAAGACTCTTATTGGCAATAACTATAGCTTTCGTCCTTATTTTATCGAAGCGATGAATGAGCGAGAGTCCTTTTATCCGGCGATAGGCGTAACGACTTTAAAACGGGGGCTTTATTTTGGCTTACCGGTATATGATTCAGCTGATAAAGTTATTGGTGTAATTGTTCTTAAAATGGGGCTTGATGAGATTGACGAATATTTAAAAAAATATCCTTTTCCTAACGCTTTAATCTCAGTTGACTCCGTGATTTTTTCTTCTAACAGAGATGATTGGGTTTTAAAGTCGTTAACGGCCTTGTCTCAAGAGAATCAGAATCATCTTAAAGAAACCAAACAGTATGCTGAGATCTCAATTGTACCTTTAGGGCTTGAAATTATAAAGAATGACCTTGTAGTTGACGGAAAGAAACAGCATTTTTTTATAAAAAAAATGACAATTCCCGGCTGGAAGGCGTTGTTTTGTTATCAAGCTGAAACAATCGGCAAATTATCTAATTTTCAGAAATTAGTTGTTAAGTTGGTTTGTTCTTTGTTTATAATTGTTTTTACTATCTGCCTTGTTATCGCTTATAATTCAAAACGCTATTCTTTGCCTGGTGAAGGATATCTTTTGCTATGGCGGATACTTTTTGTAGTTTTCGGATTGATTTTAGTGGCTCTTATCCTTGGGCTTGTTGGGTTTTATTATTTTGAGCGCTGGGAATCTCACAAAAGAATAGCTTTTTCAGAATCGGGTTATGACTTTTTTGTTAAAGGACGAGTGTCACGAAATCTTTGAGGTTTCTTGGTTTCGTCGGCTTAAAACTAAACAACTAATTGAATAGTAAAGGAGAGTTTATGTTAAAAAAAATAAATCCCTTAGAGACTAAAAGCTGGCAGTCTTTGTCATCTCATTTTCGAGTTATATCAGCTCAGCAGATGCGTGATTTATTTTCTTCTGATAAAGACCGATTTGTAAAATTTTCTCTTAAACTTGAAGATATTCTTCTGGATTATTCTAAGAATAGAATAACTGAAGAAACGATGGCTCTTTTAATTGAACTAGCCAAAGAGGTCGGGTTAAAGGACGCGATCAATAAAATGTTTACTGGTGATAAAATCAATGAAACAGAGAATCGGGCAGTTTTGCATGTTGCCTTGCGTAATAGTTCTAATATTCCGATTTCAGTCAATGGCCAGGATGTAATGCCTAAGATTAATAGCGTGCTTGAGCAAATTAAAAATTTTAGTGAAAAAATTATTTCCGGGCAATGGAAAGGGTTTAAAGGTAACGCGATAACTGATGTTGTTAATATCGGTATTGGCGGTTCGGATTTGGGTCCGGTAATGGTTACCGAGGCCCTAAAACCCTATAAAAAAAATAATTTGACCCTTCATTGCGTTTCGAATGTTGACGGGACTCACATTGCCGAAGTTTTAAAGAAGCTGTCTCCGGCTACAACTCTTTTTATTATTGCTTCGAAAACTTTTACGACGATTGAAACGATGACTAATGCTTATACTGCGAGAAAATGGTTCTTAAATAGTCAGGCAAGGGATGAGGATATTAAAAAACATTTTGTTGCTGTTTCAACTAACCTTTTAGAAGTGGAGAAGTTTGGGATTGATTCGGCGAATATGTTTGAGTTTTGGAACTGGGTTGGAGGAAGATTCTCGCTCTGGTCGGCGATTGGGCTTGCGATTTCAGTAACCATTGGTTTTGATAATTTTAAACAGCTTTTAGAGGGTGCTCATCTGGTGGATAATCATTTTAAGACTGAAAGTTTTGACAAAAATATTCCAGTGCTTTTAGCTCTTCTGGGAGTATGGTATGTTAATTTTTTTGATGCTGAATCAGAAGCTGTCTTGCCCTATGATCAATACCTTCATCGTTTTCCGGCTTATCTTCAGCAGGCAAATATGGAAAGTAACGGCAAGTTTGTCGGTCGCGATGGTCATCCGGTAAAATTTAAAACCGGTCCTGTTATTTGGGGTGAACCGGGTACTAATGGTCAACACGCTTTTTATCAGCTGATTCATCAGGGAACACGGTTTATTCCTTGTGATTTCTTAATTGCCGCGCAAAGTCATAACCCGATTGGAAATCATCATCAAATTCTGGTTTCAAATGCTTTAGCTCAGGCTCAGGCTTTAATGTCCGGTAAAACTGAACAAGAGGTTAGGAATGAACTTGACGCTCTCGGGATGACTTCTGAAGAAATAGAAAAGATTTTACCGTTTAAGGTTTTTCCGGGAAACATTCCCAGCAACACGATACTTTTTAAAAAACTTACGCCTAGAGTTTTAGGCAGTCTTATCGCGATATACGAACATAAAATTTTTGTTCAAGGGGTAATTTGGAATATCTTCAGTTTTGATCAATGGGGGGTGGAACTTGGCAAACAGTTAGCTAAAAATGTCTTGCCTGCTCTGGAAAAGGATGTTCCGGATTTGAATTTTGACGAGTCGACACAGGGTTTAATTGATAGTTATAAAAAAATGCGCGAATAATTTTCTTTTTCTAATGAATAATTTTATTCTTGCCGCTAAATGTGAACCTTCAAAATTATCTTTAACCAAAGTCGCGGGATCTGGTATCAAGGCGGTCGAGTTATTTATCAGCCCAAAACTGCTTGAGAATGTCGGAGAATTGGTCAGGATCTGTTCTGATTTTGATATGAAGTTTGCGGTTCACGCTCCGGCTTTAGGTTATTCACCCGGTCTTTTAAGCGAATTCTGTCAACAAATAAAGGCTGCGGTTATTGTCTTTCATAATGTTTATTGGGAAGATGAATGGACTGAAATATCCCAATTGTTTAAGGACATAAAAACTAAGGTTTGTATAGAAAACACCTATAGTGTCCACGAACCGTCGAAGTTTATTCGTAGGTTTGGTTTTGGAAGTTGTTTAGATTTAGAACATCTTCAGATGGAGGTCTGTGGCGTTTTTAAAGAGGCTTTTCTTCCTTTTATCGCCGGGGCATCACATATTCATTTGACCGGGTATTTCTATGGAAGTAATCTTTGGCACAATCATATTCATTATTCTCCAGAGCATAATCGTCAGATCCTTGATTTGATAAAAAAATCCGGCTATTGCGGAATGATAGTTTCTGAGGCCGAAGTCAATCAGCAAACCAGCGCCGATTATAAACGTTTAAATGATTTTTACAATCATTGGCTTTCTGGTTTTTAGCCTGGAATTGATCAGTCTCTAATTTTTCTAAATTTAAAAGAATATTTTTCGGACTGTCGGTTTAATATTCTTTTAGTTGTTTTTAGGAACAGAGATTAAAATCTGTTGGGATAAATAAATACTTGATTTATGGGTTTGGCGATGGTAATTTGTTCAACTCGATAACTATTGACAGAACAATTTAGTCCAAAGTTTATTAAAACAAATTTAATAATAAAAGAATCTAATTTACGGTTTTAATATCGTGTAACTGTAATCGGGATGAAAAAGGGAAAAATTAGAATTAAATATTTAGCCGTTTTAATCGTAACAGCAGCTTTTGTCGCTATATTTTTTTTGGGGGCCCAATCGTTTAAAGGAACTTCTACGGAAGAATTGATAACAGGATTGCCTAAATCAGCAGATTATCCTGAGGGCGAGTCTTCGGATGTAATTTCTGAAATTCATTTTTACGGCGCGGCCAAAGACGAGGCTAAAAAAATGGAAGAAAACGGTTTGTTTATTCCGGTTGATTCTTTCAGTTGGTCTTATGCTTTGGTAAGATTTAAAAATAAAGTTAATTTGTGGGACCATTGCATTGTTTTTTCAGCAAAAGGGGTTTATGGTAATGAAGTCTTGAAAGTCGGAGTGATTGATGCTAACCGCCACACAACTGCCGCTGATAAATCGTATCAGGTTGACTTATCAACTGAATGGAAAAAAATAACAATAAAAGCCGAAGATATAAAAACACTATTTGTTAACAAGAATTGTGTTATTGACCTTAAATTGACAGCTGATGTGGTAAGTAAAGTTTCTCATGATAAAGGAATGATTTATATCAAGGACATTTCTTTAATTAAGCGGGATGTTGTTTTTGATGTACCTCATTGAGAGGGCATATCGCGCTGTAACCTTTATTGCGGTAGTTATCGGCCGTTTCGGGATTCAAGTTGCGCTTTTTGTGACGTAATATGGGTATAAGTGATCGTTCCTACTATTCAGATACCGGATTCTCAAAAAGAATCGCCAGTGTCGTTTCCCGTCTTATCCTCTGTAATATTTGTGTTTTTTTTCTGGTTTTTCTTTTCCGGCCATTATCTTTGGGCTCTTATCTGGTTTTGACTCCTAAAAATGTTTTTTTTCATTTAATGTTTTGGCAGCCGATTTCCTATATGTTTGTTCATTATGGGTTTTTTCACATTTTGATGAATATGCTTATGCTTTGGTTTTTCGGAAAAGATTTGGAAAATATATGGGGCGGAGAAAAATTTTTACAATTTTATCTGTTTTGCGGTATCGGCGCCGCTTTATGCAGTTTGAGCATTCCCGTATACTGGAATGCTCACGTTGCCGGTGCTTCTGGGGCTGTTTTTGGTGTTTTGGTAGCTTATGCCTTTCTTTTTCCTGAAAGGGAGATACTTCTATTTTTTATTGTTCCGATGAAAATGAAGTATGCTGTGCTTCTATTTGTCGGTATAAATTTATATAACGCGATTGCTTCATCTTTTGACGGTACAGCTTATTTCACTCATTTAGGCGGAGGATTATTCGGGTATCTATACTTGAAAAACTCAAAGATCCAGAGACTGCTTGCTTTTTTTAGTTGGTCAGAGTTTAAAGAAAATCGGTATAACGCCAGAATAATTAAAGAAAATAGGCAAAAAGAGGCAGTCCGAAGAAAAGTCGACCTTCTTTTAGATAAAATAGCTGTTAGCGGGATAAATAGTCTTACTAGACAAGAGAAATCTTTTCTAAAGCACCAAAGCCGCCAGCGCCAAACCTGATTTTTTTCAGAAAAAACAATAATTCTTAATTTTTGTGCTTGACGTTTCAATAATGCTTTGTTACAATCTTAGCCTATGTGGGCAGTAATTGAATTATCTAACAAACAGTATCTTGTTGAGCCAGGCCTAACCGTCGAGGTAGAGCGTTTGCCGCAGCAGGAAGGTTCCTTGTTGATCGATAAGGTTCTTCTCGTTGCTGATGACAAAAATACCTATATTGGTAAGCCTTATCTGGAAAAAGCTTCTGTGAAGGCTGAGATAATTGAAGAGAAAAAAGCCAAAAAGGTCCTTGTCTATAAATTCAACCGCAGAAAAAAATATCGAAAAACACAAGGTCATCGTCAAATCCATACTCTTCTCAAAATTTCAGAGATCGTATCTCCGAAATAGCATCTCTTTAATAACCTTTATCTTTAAAGCTTTAAATTCGGAAAATCCAGTGGTTTTAAGGGGAGAGGTCTATTCTTTAAAAAAATTACTTATCAAGGGTTTACTTGTTCGGCAAAATTGATAAAATATAATATCAGCCTCCATATATTATTAGCTAAAAAATGAAAAAAATTGTTGTAAAAATCGGAAGTAGCGTAATTGCTCCCAATGGCAAGCTTGATTCAAGATTGATCGGCCGGATGATAAAAGATATTGTTTCGGTTGAAAAAAAAGCAGTTAAGGTTGTTTTGGTTTCCTCCGGGGCGATTGCTTGCGGCATGGATGCTTTAGGTTTTGTTAAACGGCCTAAGGATACCTATTCGCTTATGGCAATATCTTCTTTTGGCCAAATATTGCTGATGGATATTTTCAACTCAAAATGTCGGCTATATAACCGGCGTTGCGCTCAGATTCTTTTAACTTGGGACGATTTTGATAACCGCAACCGTTATATCAATATTCGCCGGACGATAGATAAACTTCTTGATATGGGGATTATACCGATAATAAATGAGAATGACGCGGTCGCTTCTGAAGAAATTGGTTTGGGAGATAATGACCGGATCTCAGCATTTGTGGCGAATCTCCTTGGCGCTGATGACTTGATTATTCTTTCTGATGTTGAAGGTTTACTGAAGGACAATATTCTTGTTAAACAAGTTGAAAAAATAGATTTTCAAGTAGCTGCTTTAGCTAAAAGAGAAGATAAAACTTATACCAAAGGCGGGATGATTATGAAGCTTGAGGCGGCGCGAATCGCGGCATCAAGTGGCGTGCGAACGACTATAGCTTCGGGACGCAAAATAAATGTTATAAGTTTAATCGCGGCAAAAGAAGAAGTTGGTACGCTATTTTTGCCGGCAGAAAAGAAAGATAAAGCGAGAAAACGTTGGATATCTTTTAGCAAAAAGATTAAAGGTTTGCTGGTCGTTGATTCGGGCGCAAAAAACGCTCTTGTCTTAAAAGGAAAAAGTTTGTTGAATGTAGGGGTAATAAAAGTTGAAGGAACGTTTAATGACGGCGACGCGGTTTTAGTTGTTAGCGAAGAAAACTGTTATTTAGGGTGTGGTATCAGCGCTTATTCCGCCGAACAGCTTAAACAGGCTAAAAATAAAAAACTTGAAAAAGAAGTCATTCATCGTGACAATTTTGTCAAAGCCAGCGGAGAATGGTGTTATTATGCTCACTTGGTGTCACAGCGAAAATTAAATTCCTAGAGAACTTATCGGATTAAATAATTATTATGAGTAAATATGTTCAGCAATTAACCCGTGAAGCTAAAATATCCAGCTATAAGTTGATAAATCTCAGTAGTAAAGAAAAAAATCACGCTTTAAGAATTATGGCCGAGGATATCATCGCCAGCCGCGCTTTGCTTCTCAAAGAAAACGCTAAAGATTTAGAGCGGGCGTTAAAGAATAATTTAGGCCAGAGTTTTCTTGACCGGCTTAAATTGACTCAAGAAAGATTGCAAGCTATGAGCGATTCCTTGAAAGCGGTTGCCGATTTAAATGATCCAGTGGGCGAGATTATTTCTTCTTCGGTTTTAGCTAACGGCATTGTCTTGGAAAAAGTTCGAGTTCCTATTGGCGTTGTTTTGATTGTTTATGAGGCCAGGCCTAATGTGACCAGCGATTGTTGCGGCCTTTTATTTAAAACTTCAAATGTCGGTATTTTACGCGGCGGTCGAGATGCTTATTACTCCAACCGGGCTATCGCCGGAATTTTAAACCGATCAATTAAAAAAGCCGGCATAAATTTCTCTCCTTTTTTTCTGGTAGAAAAGGCGGATTATTCAACAGTTGACGAGCTTCTTAAACAGAACGAAACGATTGATTTAGTAATACCGCGCGGTGGTGAATCTTTAATTCGAAAGGTGGTTGAAACCTCTACTATACCGGTAATAAAGCATTACAAAGGCGTTTGTCATATTTTTGTTGATAAATATGGTGATTTAAAAAAGGCTCTTGA
Organism: Candidatus Omnitrophota bacterium; assembly: GCA_028711575.1. Lineage (GTDB taxonomy): Bacteria > Omnitrophota > Gorgyraeia > Duberdicusellales > 4484-171 > JAQTSA01. Next base: position 34,113 of record JAQTSA010000005.1, read on the forward strand.
TATTTGCCTGAATGCGAAAGTTCAAAGGCCGTCGGTCTGCAATGCTGTTGAAACTATTTTGGTGCATAAAGATATCGCCAAAAAATTTCTTTTTTCTTTGAAGGAAAAGTTTGATTCTTTAGGCGTTGAAATAAGAGCCGATGAAAAATCGCGGCAAATTGTTAAAGGCTTTAAAAAGGCCGTGTCTAAAGATTGGTCGCAGGAGTATCTTGATCTAACGGTTTCGCTGAAAATTGTAGATACGATTGAAGAAGCGATCGCTCATATAAACCTTTACGGGTCTCATCACACCGAAAGCATTATTTCTAAAGACAAAAAAAGAGCGGATAAATTTGTTAAAGAGGTTGATTCGGCCTGTTGTTTTGTTAATATCTCTACCAGATTTAGTGACGGTTTTGAGTTTGGTTTAGGCGCTGAAATTGGGATATCGACAGATAAGTTACATGCTCGGGGGCCGATGGGCCTAAAAGAGCTAACGACATATAAGTGGATCGGGCGCGGCCAAGGGCAAATTCGTACTTAAAGATCTAAGATGCAAATTGGTTTTTTAAGGGTGATCTATTGAAAAAAATGAAAATAGGTATTTTGGGCGGCACCTTTAATCCGCCTCATCTTGGTCATTTGGCTATCGCTTGTGACGTAAAAAAAGCTCTTTCCTTGGATAAAATATTTTTTATTCCGACGAATATCC
>JAQTSA010000006.1 GCA_028711575.1 Candidatus Omnitrophota bacterium
AACAAACAAAAGGCAGGATTTTAAATATAAAGAAGGCGCACAAAAAAAAAGTTGAAAAAAATCAAATACCGTTTAAGAAATCGGTGATTCTTGCCACACCTTTTTTAATCTGACCGTTGCCAGTAGCGAAACTCAAACGGATATATCCTTCGATACCAAAAGATTCAGCTGGAATACAGGAAACCATCTGCTGTTTCAGTAATTGGTCGGCAAACTCTAAAGCCGATAACCCAGTTGGAGTAACGTCGCAAAACATATAGAAGGTTCCTTGGGATTTTATCGGCTTAATCTTATCAAGAGTACTTAATCCCTGCCAAAGAAGATCTCTTCGCTCTTGAAATTTAAGACAAAGGTCCTCAGCCCAAGTCTTGTTTTCTAAAGCTGCGACCGCTGCCTGTTGAGAAAAAGAAACTGCGCAGGATGTTGTATGATCAATTATTTTTGACGCCTGGCTTATTATCTCATTTGGTCCAGCCAAATAACCAAGACGCCATCCGGTCATCGAATAGGCTTTAGAAAAACCGTTAACAGTCAGTGTCCTTTTATCCATGCCGCTAAGTGAAGCGAAACTGATATGTTTTCTGCCATCATAAATAAGCTTTTCATAAATTTCGTCGCTAATCACATAAAGATTAAATTGCTCGACAATCTTAGCTATTTCCGATAACTCTTGCCTCGTATAAGTAACACCGGTGGGGTTGGATGGATAATTAAGGACAATTACTTTAGTTTTAGCGGTTATCTGTTTTTTTAAAACATTTATATCAATCTTAAAATCTTTTTCTTTTTTTGTTAGCAAAGGCCTAAACTCACCGCCGATAAGGGTGATCATTTCCGGATAACTAACCCAATAAGGCATCGGGACAATAACTTCATCACCCGGTTCAACCAAAGAAAGTAAGGCAACATAAAGAGCATATTTTGCCCCAGTAGTCACTAAAACATTTGAACTTTCAGTTTTAATATTATTTTCCCTTAAAAGTTTAGAAGCAATCGCTTCTTTTAAAGCAGGAATTCCGGCAGAAGGAGTATATTTGGTAAAACCTTGCTCAATGGCTTTTATAGCTTCAGCCTTGATAAAATCCGGGGTATCAAAATCAGGTTCACCAGCAGCAAAATTAACGACATCTTTTCCCTCACGGATTAATGATTTGGTAAGCGCCGTAATTTTTAAAGTAGCAGATTTATTTAATGATTTTACTCTATTGTTAACCACTTTTAGCGTCTATTTGTTCTTGTTATCTTTTTTAAATATCTTTTTAACGCCTTTAATAAACTGTTTCTTATCTTTAGGCTGACTTATTTTCTGAGAATCTTTAGCCTTAGCTTTTTTGGGAGTATCGGTTGGATCAGGCGTTTCTTTAGCTACTTTAGCTTTAGCTAACTTTGTTTTTTTCTTAATTGCCGAAGCTTTAGTAAACTCTAACAACGACATTTGCGCCCCATCACCCTTACGCGGTTCTACTTTTAAAACCCTGGTATAGCCACCGCTGACTGTCTTAAACCTGGGAGCAACCTCTTCAAACAACCGTTTAACCAAATCATGATCTTCAAGCAACCGATAGCTTAGGCGACGTTCGTGTAACGTACCCTTTTTACCCCAGGTTATAAGCTTATCAGCCCAAGCACGCATAGCCTTGGCCTTGGATTCAGTTGTAAGAATTCGATCATAGATAACCAGCGAACGCAGCAAAGACTTGACCAAGGCTTTACGTTGCGCTCTAGACCGAGAAAACTTTTCGCTCTTTTTCCTATGCCTCATACCATCTCCATTTTCTTAAGGTCAATTTTCATACCTAAGGATAAACCCATTGTCTTAATAAGAGCAATGACTTCGGTCAGCGATTTCTTTCCAAAATTTCTATAGGCCAGCATTTCAGCCTCAGTTTTGCTGACTAACTCCGCTAACCCTTTAATATTTGCTTCTCGCAGACAGTTAGCACTTCTAACTGATAATTCCAGCTCAGATATCGGTATCTTAAGTTTTTCATATAGGGCTAATTCCTCAGGAGTCAGCTCTTCAGCTTCTTCTTCAAGTATCTCACCAAGAGTAAAGAAAAGCTCTAAATGTTTACTCATAACTTTGGCGGCATAGATTAAAGCTTCCTTTGGCTCAATGCTGGCATTAGTTTTAATGTCAATGATAAGCCGATCATAATCGGTTCGTTTTCCAACCCGAGTATTCTCAACTTTGAAACTTACGTTTTGCACCGGGGTAAAGATCGAGTCGATGGCAATTACACCAATCGGCATGTCTTCACGTTTATTCATTTCTGCCGGAACAAACCCCCGGCCTCGGCCAACTTCCATCTCAATATTTAATTTTGAATCTTTAGAAGTTAAAGTTGCGATGTGTAAATCAGGATTTATAACTTCAATACTTTCATCAGTAATTAAGTCACGGGCTTTGACAACCTTTTCTCCCTGCTCTTTTATGTATATCTTACGCGGTGATTTAGAATAAGAGCGTAAAACAATATTTTTAATATTAAGAATCAGCTCAGTCACGTCTTCCAATACACCTTCAACCGCAGTAAATTCATGGGAGATACCGTCGATATTAATAGAGGTTACAGAAGCGCCCTCAATAGAAGAAATTAAAACTCTTCTTAAAACGTTACCTAAAGTAACGCCATATCCCCTCTCAAGAGGTTCGGCTATAAATCTACCGTAATTGGGTGAATAGCTTTCCTGAACAACCGTTATCCTTTTAGGAAACTGAAAATCACGCCAAGTTATACCCATTCGATTACCTCCTAGTTATTATTTAGAATAAAGTTCAACTATGAACTGTTCGTTAATTGCGACTCCGATATCTTCCCGTTTGGGTAGACGGACGGGCTTAACGCTTAAAAGATCTTTATTTAATTCAAGCCAGGTTGAAACACTTCGATCTTTAGAATTTATCTCAATATTTTCCTGAATAGCTTTTTTAAAAGTATCGTTGCCGGTAACAGTGATTTCTTCGCCGATCGAAACTATATATGAGGGAATATTCACCCTTTTTCCATTTACAAAAATTTTGCCATGACGCACGTACTGACGAGCCTGATTCCGCGACAGAGCGCATAATGACCGATAAATCACATTATCAAGACGTAATTCCAACAACTGCAGCAACCTTTGACCAGTAACGCCTTTAGATTCGTTGGCGATACTAAAAAAACGTCTAAATTGTTTTTCTAACATACCATAAATTCTTTTTGTCTTCTGTTTTTCCCGTAACTGCATAGCATAATAAGACTGTTTAGCCGGACGATAACTAGCGTTTGCTCCCGGAGGGACCGGATGTTTAATAAAGGCGCACTTTTCAGTATTGCATCGCGGCCCTTTTAAGGAAAGTTTCATTCCTTCCCGGCGACATAATTTGCATTGAGAATCAAGATATCTTGCCATTACAACCTCACCTTTTTCTTATTAGTTAATTTACCGTTTTATTAAATCTATTTAAGGAATTATTTAGAAATACTATTCAAACTTTTATTGATCATAGTTGTATTATCTTCAGACAACTATACTCGCCTCTTCTTTCTCGGACGACAACCATTATGCGGACTAGGCGTTATATCCTTTACCCGTTTAACCATCAGGCCAGCGGCCTGCAAGGATCTGATCGCTGATTCTCTACCTGGACCAGGACCTTTAACCAAAACGTCAACCTCATTTAAACCCAGGGCTTTGACCCTCTTGGCAACGTTCATTGAAGCAATCTGTGCGGCATAAGGCGTAGATTTTCGCGATCCCTTAAAACCGGAAGTGCCAGCAGAAGCCCAGGCGATAGCGTTTCCGCCGTTATCGGTAATTGTCACTGTTGTATTATTAAAAGTAGCCTTAATGTGGGCAATCCCCTGATTTGAAGTTAAATGTATCTTTTTCTTTTTTTCTTTTTTACGTTTTTGGGCCATAGCTACTCCTATTATTTTTTAATTCCACCCACTCGAGGACGCGGACCTTTTCGAGTACGAGAATTACATTTTGTACGTTGTCCGCGCACAGGTAAGCCTTTTCGATGTCGTGTTCCTCGATAACAAGCTATCTCATTTAATCTTCTAATGTTTGAGGCAACTTCTCGGCGAAGTTCACCCTCGATTTTATAGGTTTCCTGGATATAGGAGGTCATTTGAGCGACTTCTTCATCCGAAAGGTCTGAAGCCTGCCGATCAGGATCAATCCCTAAATGAGCCAGTATTTCCAGAGCATTAACTGGACCAATACCATATAAATACCTTAAAGAAATAGATATTTTCTTTTTTTTGGGAATATCAACACCTAAAATTCTGGGCATACTACCTCCTAATTTAACTTATAAATACAAGTAAAAGGAAAACAAGACAATCTATCCTTGCCGCTGTTTATGTTTGGGGTCCTTACAAATAACCCTTACAACATTTTTCCTTTTAATGATTTTACAGTTATTGCAAATTCTTTTTACTGATGATTTTACTTTCATTATTACACCTTTACTTAAATCTATAAGAAATTCTTCCTCTAGTTAAATCATATGGCGACAGCTCTAACTTAACTTTGTCGCCGGGAAGAATCCTAATAAAATGCATTCTCATTTTTCCCGATACATGTGCCAAAACAAGATGACCATTCTCAAGCTTAACTCGAAACATGGCGTTTGGCAAAGCTTCTAGAATCTCACCCTCAACCTCGATTAACCCTTCTTTCGACATAATAGCTACTCAGTTATAATCCAAGCACCTTTCTTGGTAACCGCAACAGTATGTTCAAAGTGAGCCGATAAAGCATTGTCTGCTGTTACAACTGTCCAACCATCACTCAAAACTTTAACTTTATAGGTTCCGGCAACAACCATCGGTTCAATAGCAATAACCTGACCCTCCTCTAAAACCGGTCCCTGACCTTCTTTACCGAAGTTAGGAACCTCTGGTGGTTGATGCAAGTTATTTCCGATACCATGACCAACAAAACTACGTATTACCGCAAACCCATTTTTTTCAACAAACCGCTGTACCGCACAACCGATATCGCCGACACAGGCTCCGATCTTAACGTGTTTTATCGCTTCATTTAACGAAGCTAGAGTAACCTCAGAAAGTTTTTTTGCCTCATCGGAAACTTTACCGATCATATAGGTATAGGCACTATCTACAAACAACCCTCTATACTTTATACCTAAATCAATACTTACCAGGTCGCCTTGTTTTATGATTTTTTTATCCGAAGGAATACCGTGGATAACCTCTTCGTTAACTGAGGCACAAACCGAAGCCGGATACCCCATATAACCCTTAAAAGCCGGCTCCATTCCTTCAAATCCAAGCAAAAAAGAATCAAATTCTTTTTCTATATCTTTTGTTGTTAACCCCGGTGCGATTTTGTTTTTCAAAGATCTAAAAAAAGCCGAGACTACCTTGCCGGCCTCCCGCATTGTATTCATTTCGTCGAGAGATAAATGCGTTTTCATTTAAGCTGAATCTTGATTTCACTATAGACTTCATCGATAGACTTTGTACCATCAATGCGAACAAGTATACCTTTTTTATCGTAAAAATCAAGCAGTTTTCTGTTTTCGTCTAGAAAAACCTGCCATCTTTTTTTTATAGTTTCCGGATTATCATCAGCTCGTTGACTCAATTCGCCCTGGCAATTATCACAAATCCCTTCCACTTTAGGCGGTAAATTCGTAGTATGATAATTCGCTCCGCAAGCTTTACAAATCCTTCGCTTAGAAAGACGATCGACGATTGTCTCTTCATTACTGTCAAGATAAACAAAAGCCTTTACTTCTTTATTCATTTCCTGAAGTATCTGATCCAAAACATGAGCCTGATTCTCATTACGGGGATAACCGTCAAGAATGAACCCATCAACTTTTATCGCTTCCTTAATGACTCGCCCGACAACATCATCGGGAACAAGGGCACCTTGTTTCATATAGCCTTCTACTTCCTGGCCTAACTCGGTTTTATTCTTAACCTGTTCACGTAAGATATCACCTAAAGAAATCTGTTTCAGATTGAAATCCTTTTCCATTCTTTTAGCTTGCGTTCCCTTACCTGACCCTGGTGCACCAAAAAGAATAATATTCATATAAAAACGCTCCTTAAAATTTTAACGCCGCCCTTTAAGAGATCCTTTTTTCATAAATCCGTCATAATGACGAACAAGCAACTGCCCTTCAATTTGCTTCATTGTGTCCAAGACAACCCCGACCAAAATCAAAAGAGTTGTACCGCCAAAAAGAGAAGCTAAACCATAGGAAGGTACTTTAAAAATATACATAATAAAATTTGGTAACGTTGCTATCGCGCAAACATATAAAGCACCAACAAAAACAATCCGCGTTGCTACATAATCAAGATATTTAGCTGTTTCTTTACCAGAACGAATACCAGGAATAAACCCGCCATACTTCTTAAGATTGTTGGAAATTTCTAAAGGATTAAAAGTCATTGCTGTATAAAAATACATAAAAAACATAATTAGCAGCATCAAAATTATGCTATATCCAAGCCCTCCTTCGCTCAAAAAAGATTGCACAAAACGTAAAGCGGGAACTTTGCTGGAAAGGAACATTGCCAATGTTCCGGGAACCTGGAGAACTGAACTAGCAAAAATAATAGCAATAACACCAGACATATCCATCCTGATTGGCAGATAAGTGCTTTGTCCACCATAAACCCTCCGGCCAACAACCCGTCTTCCATACTGAATCGGTATTCTACGCTGAGCCTGAGTAAAAAGAACAACCGCCATAACAATTAAAAACCAAAGAACCACCAAGCCTAAAATTTCCGGGGTTCCGATCGTACTTTTTGACCTATCCATCGGTGACCAAAGAGTTATCAACTGAGCTATCGAGGAAGGTATACGGGAGATAATGCTAACCATAATAATCAGCGAGATACCGTTACCGATACCGCGCTCTTGAATTTGCTCGCCTAACCACATAACAAAAAGAGTACCGGCAGTCAAAGTGCAAATAGTAGTAAAAGTAAAAATAGCTCCGGGATTAGCGACCATTTCAATACCGCCAAAGTTGCCTTTATTCGACAACCAAATAGCAAGAAAAGTGCCTTGAACAACACAAAGCCCCAATGTCAAATAACGGGTATACTGATTTATTTTTTCGTATCCGGCCTTACCTTCTTTAGCTATTCTTTCTAAAGCTGGAACGACAGCCGTTAAAAGCTGCATGATAATTGAAGATGAGATATAAGGCATTATACCTAAGGCAAAAATACTCAAACGGCTTAAAGCACCGCCGGTAAACAGACTTAACATACCAACCAAAGTCTTAGCCTCTAATTCGATAAAAAATTTAGCCAAAGACTCTGTATTTATCCCAGGAGTTGGGATAAAACAGCCAATGCGATAAACGATCAAAAGAGCCAAAGAAATTAATATCTTGTTCCTTAATTCCTGAATTTTAAAAATGTTTGATATGGCTTTAAGCATGTATATTTTTTTGAATAAGCTGGTTTTAAAAGAATAAAAAGCTTATAAATAATTAACGGCTAAGCAATTCTATCGTTCCGCCGCATTCTTCAATTATTTGTTTTGCTTTAGCTGAGATCCGATCCACCTTGAAGTTGGCCTTTACTGAAAAAGCTCCTTTGATTTTAGCTAATATTTTTACAGGTTTTTTAGCATCTCTTATCAAATTAACTTTTAGGAGGCTATCAGGATCAATGAGTGAAGCATCTTTCATTCGGGCGTCAATATCAACTAAATTCACAACCTGGAACTGAACCCCATTGGGAGATGTAAAACCTCGTTTAGGAATCTTTCTAAAGAAAGGAATATTCCCGCCCTGAAACCCGGGATAAGGAGTTACCTGGCCAGCCCGCTGTCCGGCGCCTTTATTCCCCCGGCCACTGGTTTTCCCTCTTCCCGAGCCAGTTCCCCGACCAAGCCGTTTGGAAACAATCCGTTTTGTTGCTGATTTTACCTGTGCTATTTCCATATCTTTACCCCTTAAAACTTTCCAGTCCGTTAAAAGTAGCTTTAACAACATTAACCGGATTAGTTGATTTTTTTAGGTTTTTAGTCAATATATCCTTAATACCGGCGCACTCACAAATAGCACGAACGGTACTTGCCGCGATTACCCCTGTTCCGCGAGAAGCAGGCTTAAGCATAATATCGACCGCACCGAATTCACCAATGACCTGATGAGGAATAGTTGTTCCATCTTTTTTTACTTCAATCAGCTTTTTTCTAGCTTTTTTTATACCCTTACGAATAGCTTCGGCAACTTCATTGGCTTTACCCAAGGCATAGCCAACCTTATTTTCGCCATCACCGACAACAACTAACGCCGAAAACCCAAGATTTTTTCCACCTTTGGTAACCTTTGTGGTTCGATTTATGAATAGAACCTTTTCAATTAAGGCTTGAGCATTATCATCTTTTTGAACAGCCATTAGAATTTTACTCCCCCTTCACGCGCGCCTTCAGCCAAAGATTTTACGCGTCCGTGATATTTGTATCCACCTCTATCAAAACAAACTTGCTTAACTCCAATCTCAAGAATTTTCGCGGCCATCAGTGAACCGACAACTTTAGCCGCACTTTTATCAGAAGACTTAACTTTTTTTTCCTGAAAAGCTTTAGATAATGTAGATACAGCAGTCAATACCCGATGGGTGTTATCATCAACAAGTTGAGCGTAAATATGCTTCTTACTTCTGAAAACAACCAACCGGGGCTGTTCCTGGGTACCTTTAAGAACTTTTGTTATTCGTTTATGTCGCCTTATTCTTTGAATTTTATTGCTCATCTTTTTTTCCCAATCCCTTATTTAGCCAGGGCCTTGCCCAGTTTTTTACGAACATATTCATCTACATAACGGATACCTTTACCTTTATAAGGTTCCGGCGGCCTTACCCGTCTGACTTTGGCAGCAAACTGTCCGACAGCATGTTTATCTATACCTTCAATCGTCAAAGCCGTTGGCCGAGGAACAGATACTTTAATCCCTTCAGGAACAGCAATCTCTACCGGATTAGAAAACCCCACATTTAAAAGAAGGTCTTTGCCCTTCATCTGAGCTTTATAGCCAACCCCAATAATTTCCAAATCTTTTTTAAAACCCTGAGTGACACCTGTAACCATATTGCTAATTAGAACTCTTATCGTTCCATGCAAAGCCCTTGATATTTTGTCATCGTTTCTTCTATTAACAGTAATAAGTTCATTTTCAATTTTTAATTCAACTTGGGAGGGTATTGAAAGTTTCAGATTACCTTTAGTACCGCTAACCGACAGACTGCCGCCTTCTAAGTTAATTTTTACCCCTTTAGTATTCACCGGTTGTTTTCCTACTCTTGACATATTATTTTTCCTTTATATCGATAAAAAATTAAAAAAATTCTTACCACACCATCCCTAAATACTCGCCACCGACACCAAGGTCTCGGGCTTGTTTATCAGTTACAATACCTTTTGAAGTCGAGATAAGAGCAAATCCGAATCCGTTTAGGACTTTTGGCACAGATTCATGACGCACGTATACTCTTCGCCCGGGCTTAGAAACCTTTTTTATCTGACGAAAAGCACTCTTTTTATTTATATACTTAAGATATACCTTTATCTGCTTATAACTGCCTAAATCTACTTCCTTAAAATCTTCAATATAGCCTTCATTCTTTAGAATCTCGATAATTTTTAACATACTGTTGGAATAAGGCATCAAAGTATCCTCTTTCCTTACTAAGGAAGCGTTTCTTATTATCGTGAAACAATCGGAAATTAAATCTGTTCTACTCATTTAATACGTCCTTTTTAATAATATTTAACTACCAGCTGGCCTTCTTAACTCCAGGTATAAGCCCTTTCCAGGCTAACTGTCTAAAACAAATACGACAAAGTTCAAAATCCCTAATATACGCTCTGGGACGACCACATAACCGACAACGATTACGGTAACGCGTAGAGAATTTAACTTTTACTTTTTCTCTTTTCCATTTTTCAATTTTCGCTGTTGTAGCCATTAAGTCCTCCTAAACAAAACCTTATTTTTTAAAAGGAAATCCCATTAACGTTAACAATTGTTTCGCTTCCTCATCGGTTTTTGCAGTAGTAACAATTGTAATATTCATACCTTGGGTTCGTGATGCTTTATCGACATTAATTTCCGGAAAAATCATTTGATCTACCAAACCAAAGTTATAATTACCCTGATTGTCAAAAGATTTAACTGAAAAACCGCGAAAATCTCTGATTCGCGGCATTGCGACTGAAATCATTCTGTCTAAAAAATCATACATCCGGTAGCGGCGTAAAAGCACGCAACAGCCAATAGCAACACCTTCACGCAGCTTAAAATTTGAAATAGGCTTTTTAGCTTTACAAATCTTGGCTTTCTGCCCGCTGATCATGCTCAATTCTTCAGCAGCTCTCTCAATTATCTTCTGATCATTCATAGCCGCACCAACGCCCATGTTGATCGAAATTTTTTCCAAACGCGGAACAGCTAAATCATTTGTATAGCCGAAAACCTCTTTCATTTTTGGAACGATTTCTTCTCGATAACGCTTCAACAACCGCGGTATGTACTTTTCTTCTAAATTTGCTGCTGACATTTTTTACAAATCCTTATTTTTTCTTTGTTTTCCAGAACGTTGATTCCGACCTTGGCACCTTTGCCACAGCCGGAACAAAATAAAGCAATATTAGAAATAGCTATTGCTGCCGGGACCTCTTTTATCCCGCCGGTTTCCTGTTCCGAACGGCGACGAAAATGCTTTTTTACAATATTTAGGCCTTCAACAACAACCCTGCTCTTTAAGCTTAAAACCCGCAAAACTTTACCGGTTTTACCTTTATCTTTACCCGCTAAAACCTGAACTTTATCACCTTTTTTAATTTTTAAACTCATTAGATCTCTCTTTATATCGCCTCTGGAGCCAGCGATAAAATTTTTGCGAACTTAACTCTCAATTCTCTTGCCACGGGACCAAAGACCCGAGTTGCCCGAGGATTGCCCTGTTTATCAATAATCACACAAGCATTTGTGTCAAAACGTATAGTAAGGCCGTCTTTTCTCTTAATCGGGAAATGAGTCCTGACAACAACAGCTCTAACAACTTCGCCCTTTTTAACTGTTCCGTTAGGAATAGCTTCCTTAACACTAGCCGTTATCACATCGCCGATAGTTGCAAACTGTTTATTTTTTTGGCCAATAACACTGATAAAAGCGACTTTTTTAGCGCCGCTGTTATCGGCAACATCCAATCTACCTCTCATGACAATCATTGTACAATCTCCAGCAATTCAAACCTTTTTTCCTTGGAAAAAGGGCGTGAAGCAACAATTTTAACCATATCGCCGATTTTAGCTTTATTTTCGGCATCATGGGCTTTATACTTCTTTTTTTGTAAAACTTGTTTTTTATATAAGGCGTGTTGAAACCGCCGGGCGACTTCAATCACGATTGTCTTATCCATCTTATCAGAAACAACTCTACCCATTAAAATTCTACCTTTAGGCATTTTTCTCCTCTTCTCTTTTCTTTTCGTTTAAAACTGTATGCAACTGAGCGATACCACGTTTAACTTGCTTGAAAAGATGCGGTTTCTCAACACCAGTTTTACGTCGAAACTCTAAATCCATAAGCTGTTTAGCTAAGGTTTCCAACTTATTTTTCAGTTCTTCCCGTGACAACAATCTAAGATCTTTAATACTCAAGACACAACCTCCGATAAAAACTATTTATTTCTAGAAACAAAAGACGTCTTAAAAGGGAACTTATAAGCTACCAATCGAAAAGACTCACGGGCATATTCCTCAGGAACCCCGCCAATTTCAAAAAGGACTCGGCCTCGCCGGATGACTGCAACCCAAGTATCGACATCGCCCTTACCTTTACCTTGACGGGATTCAGCCGCTTTTTTTGTCACCGGCTTATCCGGATAAATCCTAATCCACAACTTACCATTACGCCTTAAACGGCGAGTTAAAATAATACGGGCAGTTTCAATCTGGGTATTCTTAAGCCAGCCGACACCTAAAGATTTGATACCATATTCACCAAAACATACGGTTGACCCGGCAACAGCAAGACCTTTCCTTCTGCCTCGCTGAGCTTTTCTGAACTTAACTCTTTTTGGAATAAACATGATTTAGCCTATCTTATCTTTTCCTGGCAGCAGCCTCATCAGCTTGCTGCTGATCCTGACTTATCAAGTATGACCCAGGATTTTTTAAACCGTTATAAACCCACACCTTTACACCAATCGTACCAAAAGTAGTACGAGAGATAGCGTAACCGTAATCGATATCAACTCTAAAAGTCTGCAGAGGAATCTTGCCAAACTTATATTTTTCTTGACGGGCAATTTCGACTCCGCCAAGCCTTCCTTTACAAGAGACTTTTATACCTTCACAACCGACATTGGTCGCCTGCTGAATAGCGCGCTTCATAGCTCTTCGAAAATTAACCCTCTTAAGCATCTGAAAGGCAATCTGTTCTGCGACAAGCTGAGCGTCCTTCGCCGGATCGGAAACTTCTTCAACATCAATTCGCACCTCTTTCCTGGTAAGGGCAGCTAATTGTGTTTTAACTCTTTCAATATCCTGACCGCGGCGGCCGATTATTACTCCGGGACGAGATGTTCGGATTCGAGCACGGACAAAGGTTGGCGAAACTCTTTCTACCACAACCGAAGAGATAGAACCCATAGGATAATTCTTTTTAATAATTTCCCGTATCCGCAGATCCTCTTCAAGAAAATTCGCGTAATCCCTTTTATTGGCAGTAAACCATTTCGATAACCAATCCTTACCGAAACCGATCCTCATTACATATGGATGAACTTTATGTCCCATAATTAAAATTCCTTTATTTAACCTTAACGGCGTCAATAATTTTTTCAGACGTATCCAACTCAATCTTAATATGAGAAGTACGTTTGCGTATTGTAGTCGCGCGTCCAAAAGTAGCAGCTCGCCAACGCCGTAACGTCGGACCGCCATCAGCTACGACTTTAGAAACAAACAACTTGCTTTCGTCGTAACCTTTATTCTTGGCATTAGCCGTTGCTGAAACAAGAACCTTTTTTAAAATAAATGCCGCTTTCTTATTTACCACAGTCAGAGTAACTAAAGCATCACTTACTTTAGAGCCTCTGATCATGTCAATAACCAGCCTTGCTTTCTGGGGTGAAACTCTTACAAATTTTGCTATTGCTTTTGCTACCATTTTCTTTTCCTTTTATTCAAAGGTGATATTATACCAAAAATATTTAGCATTTCAACTCTTTTTTATTTTTTAGCGATCGCTTTCTTAGCTTTGATACCACCATGAGAACGAAAAGTTCGCGAAGGAGAAAATTCGCCCAACCGATGGCCAACCATAGATTCCGTTACAAAAACCGGAACATGTTTCTTGCCGTCATGAACGGCAAACGTAAATCCGACAAAATCAGGAGCGATCATCGAACTTCTTGACCAGGTTTTTATAGGTTTCCTGTCCCCGGAAAGCTTTGCTTTATCTAGTTTTTTTGCCAGTTTAGGATCAACAAACGGACCTTTTTTTAGTGAACGTCCCATACGACTACCTTACCTTCTTTTCTTTGTTCGACTCTTAATAATAAACTTGCTACTTTTATTTTTTGGCCGACGGGTTTTACCACCCTTTGTCGGCTTTCCCCATGGCGTAACCGGATGCGGATTGCCTTGACCGGAACGGCCTTCACCACCACCATGCGGGTGGTCGACCGGATTCATCGCAACACCTCGAACCTTTGGCCTACGGCCGAGCCAACGGGTTTTGCCGGCTTTACCGCTGACAAAAGAAGACCTTTCGATTAAACCAACTTGACCGACCGTCGCCCGGCAATCAACTTTAACTAATCTGATTTCACCGCTGGGCATCCTCAACTGAGCAACACCTTTTTCTCGAGCGTTAAGCTGGGCCCAGCTTCCGGCGCTTCTTACCATGACAGCACCCTGCTTTGGCTCTAACTCCACATTATGAATAACAGTGCCAAGCGGAATATGTTTAAGTTTCATAGAATTACCCGGACGAATATCGACTTGGGTATCTGAAGCACTAACAATTTCGTCACCAACACTCAGCTTATCAGGCCAAATGATATAGCGGCGCTCTTTATCCTCATACTCTAAGAGAGCAATCCTAGCGCTGCGATTGGGGTCATATTCGATAGCAATTACATTCGCAACCGCGTCATATTTATCACGTTTGAAATCAATAATTCGATAGCGGCGCTTATGCCCTCCGCCTCTTCTGCGCATTGTTATCCGGCCACGGTTATTCCGACCGGCATTTTTCTTCAAACTAACAGTTAAATTCTTTTCCGGACTTGACTTTGTTATTTCTGAAAAATCAGAACTAACCTTGAATCTCTGAGTCGGCGTTACTGGTCTAAATTTTTTAACTCCCATATCTAACCTTTTAACTTTTTAGGTAAACTTAATTTCTGAGCCTGGTTTCAAAGTCACAACCGCCTTTTTCCAAGCAGCGGTTTTACCTTGCTGATTTCCTCTCAGTCTTTTCATCTTACCCTTAACGACCATCGAAGTAACATTTTCTACCTTAACTTTGTATAACTTCGTAATTGCGTTTTTTATTTCTAATTTATTCGCCGTTTTATCAACTAAAAAAACATATTTACGCTGAGTTAATCCTACGCTTGCTTTTTCAGTGACTAACGGAGCCTTTATAATCGAATAGATACTTTTGTTTATAGACATTTCTTCACTCTTTCCTGTATTTTGGCCAACGCATCTTTAGTAAAAACGGCCTTTTTGCAATTTAATAAGGTGTAAGGATTCAAATTCGCGGATGTTTCCATCTTCACCTCTTTCAAATTACGATGCGATAGTTTAAGGTTATTATTAAAAGAATCAATAACGAAAACAACCTTAGTTTTTTCCAAATCCATACCCTTAAGAACAGCCGCAAACTCTTTAGTCTTTGCCGATGAAGGATTCAGTTTATCAAGAATGATTAATTCTTTATCACGGAACTTTGCGTTTAAAGCGCTTTTAAAAGCCAAAGACTTCATACGTTTAGGCAATTTTCTATCGAAAGAATGCGGCCGAGGACCGAAAGTTACCCCTCCTCCGCGCCATAACGGCGATCGATTAGATCCAACCCGCGCCCGGCCTGTACCTTTTTGACGCCAAGGTTTTTTACCGCCTCCACTGACTTCACCTTTAGTTTTAGAGCAAGCAAGCCCTTTACGCTGATTAGCTAAATACATAACGATCGCCTGATGCATCAAAGAATCATTAACCACTCCGTCAAAAACCGCTGGATCTAATTCGACGGTTTCAACTGCCTTGCCTTCAATGTTAATTACTGGAATTTTACTCATTTGACTTTTTTAACCTTTACTACCGTTCCTCTGCTTCCCGGTATAGAACCTTTAACAAAAAGAAGATTTGAATCCGTATCAATCTTCACTACCTTTAAATTCTTAGAAACCCTATATTCATCACCCATATGACCCGGCATATGTTTACCTTTCATTACCCGCGCCGGATAGGCGCTGGAACCGATTGAACCAGGACGCCGATGCATATTTGAGCCATGAGCCCCAGGCTGGCCTTTCCAGTTATACCGTTTCATGCCGCCGGTAAAACCTTTTCCCTTTGTTTTTGAACGAACATCAACGATATCGCCCTCAGTAAACATCTCAACACCAATTAAACGAAGATCGACCGGTTCGGCACTATTACCGGCAGAAACTGAATCAGGGTCAGCTCCAGACAGTTCGCTGGAACTATCTTCGTTTGTCTGGTCGAGATTTTCTTCTTTAGGCGCTTCCTCCAGCCGTACTTCAGATTCAGCATCAGCAGGAATTTCTTTATTTCCTTTTGATTCTTGTTCTGATTCTTCAATCCCCTGGCCAGGATTTGAAGGTTCCTTCTTTTCTAAAAAGGAGAAATCAGCTTTCGCATCGATTTCAACTTCTTTTATTTGCTTATACGGACTTAGCCCCAGCTTAGAAAAATAACCCAACTGCGGTTTCTTTACTTTTGAAAGCTTGTTTTCCTCGACCTTGAAACAACCGATTCTGGCTACCGATTTGCCGGGATAATCAACCTTTTCCAGGAGACATACCGGATCAATCGTTATTAAGGTTACACCACAAAGATTGCCACTCTCATCGAAAATTTGAGTCATACCAATTTTTTTACCGTAAATTTCTCTTATCATCTTGTTTCTCACTTAACTTTTAAACACATCACTTTTAGTATATTTTTCTATAAAACCCAGCCTGAAAAGTTCTTTTTATCCGCTAAACTGGCCGGAAGAAAAACAAACTTATTCTGTGTTAATTATCCGACTTCCTGTGTAATTTCTACGTTAACACCGGCCGGCAAGTTCAATTTCCTCAAAGAATCGATCGTCTTTGGGGTTGGGTCATCCAAATCCAAAATACGTTTATGAACAGCTAACATAAATTGTTCACGCGACTTTTTGTTGACGTGCGTTGCCCGATTAACAGTGTAGATTTTTTTCTTTGTCGGAATAGGAATAGGCCCGTTAACTTTAGCACCTGTGCGCAAAGCAACATCAACAATTTCCTGAGTTGACTGATCCAGAACTCGATGATCAAAAGCCCGTAATTTTATTCTTAATTTCAACATAACTGGAAACCTTAACCTGTTTATTAATTTGCGCGCCCGGCAACTCTCTGTTACCAAGCGCGCAATGACTATTGCTTAATTACTCAATTATTTCTGTAACAACTCCGGCACCAACAGTCCGGCCGCCTTCTCGAATAGCAAACCGCAACTCTTTCTCAATCGCTACCGGCTGAATCAACTCAACTTCCAGCTCAACGCTATCCCCAGGCATAACCATTTCTACGCCGGCCGGTAGTTTACAAGAACCAGTCACATCGGTTGTTCTAAAATAAAATTGAGGCCTATATCCGCCAAAGAAAGGGGTATGCCTTCCACCCTCTTCCTTCTTTAAGGAATAAACCGTCGCTTTAAATTTCTTGTGTTGCTTAATCGAACCTAGTTTAGAACAAACCATTCCTCTTTCTACATTTGCCTTTTCGATACCTCTTAACAGTAAGCCGACATTATCTCCGGCTTGACCTTCATCAAGAATTTTACGAAACATTTCAACACCGGTAACAACGCTTTTCTGTGGCTTCTCATGAATACCAACTATCTCGATCTCCTCACCGGTTTTAACTGAACCTCTTTCAATTCTTCCAGTGACAACAGTTCCTCGACCGGAAATTGAAAAAACATCTTCAACAGCCATTAAAAACGGTTTATCGATATCACGTTTTGGTGCCGGTATATGTTCGTCAACCGCTTTCATTAATTCAAAAATTGGCCGACAAGCGGAACATTCATCTTTACCGCAACCGCATTCTAAGGCTTTTAAAGCTGAACCTTTTACTATCGGAAGTTTATCTCCGGGAAATTCATATTTTGACAAAACTTCTCTCAACTCAATTTCAACTAATTCTATAAGTTCTGGGTCGTCCATCTGATCTACTTTGTTTAAAAAAACAACAATAGCCGGAACGTTTACCTGACGTGCTAAAAGTATATGTTCTCTTGTTTGAGGCATCGGACCATCAGTCGCGGCACAAACTAAAATTGCTCCGTCCATCTGAGCGGCACCGGTAATCATGTTCTTAATATAATCGGCGTGACCAGGACAATCAATATGAGCATAATGGCGAGAATCGGTCTCGTATTCTACGTGAGTGATATTAATAGTAACGCCTCGCTCTTTTTCTTCGGGTGCTTTATCTATTTCATCAAACTTTAATTTTTGAGCCCATCCGCGAGATGCCAAACAAGTCGTAATCGCCGCAGTTAAGGTTGTTTTACCATGATCAACGTGCCCAATCGTTCCAATGTTCAAATGGGATTTTGTTCTTACGAATTTCTCTTTACCCATATTGCACCTCCTTTTAAAATTTAACTATAATTAACTAAAAAACTACATTCCTATTATCTTTAACAACAGTTCCGAAGGAACTTTGTCGTAATATGAAGGCTCTATTGTATACGAAGCTCTGCCTTGTGTCAAGTTTCTTAATACATCAGCATAATTAAAAACTTCTGACAAGGGTACATCAGCCCTGATAATCCTTAAATTTTTACGTTCAGAAACTTCAGAAATCTTTGCCCTTCTTGAGTTTAAGTCCCCTATAACCTGGCTGAGATAGTCAGTTGTAGTTGTTACTTCAAGGAGCATTATCGGCTCTAAAATAACTGAAGAAGCCCGTCTTAAACCGTCTTTAAAGGCCATTTCAGCGGCAACTTTAAAGGATAGCTCACTTGAATCAACATCATGATAAGAACCGTCAATCAAAGTCGCTTTAACATCCACCACCGGATATCCGCCAAGAACACCGCTTTCTGCGGCCTCAAAAACCCCTTCTTCTATCGAAGGGATAAACTCTTTTGGTATAACTCCGCCTTTAATTTTATTTTCAAAAATAATACCTTTACCTTTAGGCAGGGCCTCCATCACTAAAACAGTATGACCATATTGACCATGGCCGCCAGTTTGCTGAACGAATTTACCGATAGACTGTATTGACTTGGTTATTGTCTCTTTATAAGCTACCTGAGGTTTACCAATTTTCGCCTGTACACTAAAATCACTTAAAAGCCGATCGACCATAACTTCTAAATGAAGCTGGCCCATACCGGAAATAACGTTTTGCCCAGTCTCTTTATTATAAAGAACTTTAAAAGAAGGATCTTCTTCTTCTAATTTTTTTAATCCTAAAAAAAGTTTTTCCTGATCAGCCTGAGTTCTAGGTTCAATGGCAACCGAGACAACGGGTTCAGGGAACTTCATCTCTTCAATTATTATCGGTTTATTTGCTTCACAAAGAGTGTCTCCAGTGACTGTTTCCTTTAAACCGACTAAACAGACAATATCGCCGGCCTTAGCCTCAGTGACGATCTCCTGCTTATTAGCGTGCATCCGCAGAATTTTCATTGCCTTCTCTTTAGTCTTTTGAGTCGCGTTATAAAGTGTTGTTGCCGTCGATATTTTTCCGGAATATATTCTAATATAAAAAAGTTTACCAACAAAAGGATCGGTAAACACTTTAAAACATAAAGCGCAGAATGGCTCAGTTACCGAAGGGCTGCGCATCTGACAATCTTTCCCATCGGAAGAAAAAGCTTTCAAAGGCCCGACATCTAACGGTGACGGTAAATAATCACCAATTCCGTCTAACAATTCCTGAACACCTTTATTTTTTAAAGATGACCCGCAAAAGACCGGAACAAACTTGTTGGCAAGAACATATTTACGTATTGAGGCTTTAAGCTTATCGGCAGTAATAACTTCTCCGTTAATAACTTTGTTCATAAACTCATCGTCAAGTTCAGCTATCTTTTCAATTAACAAATCTTTATACTTAGCGGATCGTTCTTTTAACTCTTCGGGAATATCTTCAGTTAAAATATTTTCGCCTAGTTCGCCGTTATAAGTTAGGAGTTTCCCGGCAATGATATCAATTACGCCTAAAAATTGTTCCTCCTGATAATAGGGTATCTGTACCGCGGCGATTGAAATTTGCAGCTTTTTTTTCATATCGTCAAGCACCGAATAAAAATCAGCGCCTTGTCGATCCAGTTTATTAACAAAGGCTATTCGCGGAACATGATACTTATCAGCTTGACGCCAAACAGTTTCACTCTGCGGTTCGACTCCGCCAACTCCGCAAAAAATAACTACCGTCCCATCCAGCACTTTCAAAGAACGCTCAACTTCGGCTGTAAAATCTATATGCCCAGGCGTATCAATGATATTGATATTAAACTTTTTCCATAAACAACAGGTCGCGGCACTGGTTATAGTTATCCCCCGCTCCCGTTCCTGCTGCATCCAATCAGTGGTCGTGGTTCCATCATCGACCTCACCTATTTTATAGGTTTTCCCGGTATAAAAAAGAATACGCTCAGTAGTGGTGGTTTTCCCGGCATCAATATGAGCGACAAATCCGATATTACGAATATTGCCTAAGTCTTCTTTTTTCTTGGTCATCATAACAATCACTATAATTTGGACGCCTTTAAGACACGCCGGAACTGACTATTTCTAAAATTCTCTAACCCAGCTAAAAAAACAAACACTGGCGGTCATAAAGAACTATTACCACTTAAAATGAGCAAAGGCTTTATTGGCATCAGCCATTTTATGAGTATCTTCCTTTTTCTTAATGACCGTTCCTTCATTTTTGTAGGCCGCAAGGATTTCATCGGCTAACTTTATTTTCATTGGTTTACCTTTTTTCTTACGGGCAAAATCACGAACCCAACGTAAAGCGATTGTCACTCCCCGCTCTTTAGGAACTTCCATTGGAACCTGATAAGTCGCGCCACCGATTCGCCGCGGACGAACTTCCAGACGAGGACGAGCGTTATCCAATGCCGCAAAAAAAGATTTAATCGGATCTTGATTCAGTTTTTCTTCAATAACATCAAAAGCATCATAGATAATTTTTTGCGCTACGCTTTTTTTACCGTCAAGCATCATAATATTAATGAACCGGCCGATTTCCAAAGAATTATATTTGGGATCTGGCATAACATCTCTTTTTGGCGCTCTTCTTCTTCTCACTTTATATCCTCCTAAAAATAGTCCTAAGATTATGCCTTAGGTCTCTTCGCTCCGTATTTTGATCGTGACCTTTTCCTGTTTTGAACACCTTGACAATCAAGAGTTCCGCGCACGATATGGTAACGCACACCAGGTAAATCCTTAACTCTTCCGCCACGGACTAAAACGATTGAGTGTTCCTGCAAATTATGCCCTTCACCTGGAATATAAGCCGAAACTTCTTCTCGGTTAGTTAAACGAACTCTTGCTATTTTACGTAACGCCGAATTCGGTTTTTTTGGTGTCATAGTTTTAACCTGAACGCAAACACCGCGGCGCTGCGGACAGCGCTTTAAAGCTGGAGACTTATTTTTGCCCCGCTTATCAACTCGCCCCTTTCTAATCAACTGTTCAATTGTTGGCATTTGTCACCTCTTAATAATTAGCTTGATTAACATTTTTCAACTTCAACATCTCGATACATCTTTAACCCTGTTCCGGCCGGGATTAAGTGTCCAACGATAACATTTTCCTTTAACCCCTGCAAGGAATCTATTTTACCGGCAGCAGCAGCATCAGACAAAACTCTTGTAGTTTCCTGAAAACTGGCTGATGAGATAAAACTCTTAGTACTTAAACTGGCTTTGGTAATACCCAGCAATAACGGTGTTGCCGTTGCCGGCTGGCCGCCCTTTTTAATTAAACGCTCATTCTCTTTACGAAAATCCCATTTATCAACAGCCTCACCAGGCAAAAACGTTGTGTCTCCAGCATCAACTATTTTTACTTTTCTTAACATCTCGCGAATTATTATCTCTATATGTTTATCGTTTATTCTTACGCCTTGTAACCGATAAACTTCCTGAACTTCATTCACAAGATATTCCTGTAAAACTTTATCGCCGCAAACCCTTAAGATATCCTGCAAAACCGTAGGACCCTCAGTTAACTGCTGACCGGCAGAAACCTGATCGCCACGATAAACGATAGGATGACTTCCGGTAGGAATAGTGTATTCGCGAACCATTCCGGTAGCACTCCTTACAACGATTTTACGTTCATTTTTTTCTTCAGCGAATTCTACAAATCCTTCTATCTCACTGATAATCGCCGGATGTTTAGGTTTCCTTGCCTCGAAAAGCTCAGCTACCCTTGGTAAACCGCCGGTTATATCTCTTGTCTTTGCGACTAAACGGGGAGTTTTAGCAATAATATCTCCCGCCAAAACTTCAGCTCCCTTTTCAACCATGATATGTGCGCCGGTTGGCAAAGGATAAATCCCAGCAACTTGACCTTCTTGAGAATGGATCAAAATCTGAGGATGATAATCACCTCGAAACTCTTCAACAACACGCTCATTCCTTCCGGTTGTTAGATTTAACTCTTCCTGAATGGTTACCTTATCGATGATATCCTCATAAGTTACTTTTCCTGAAACTTCAGTTAGAATTGGCGAAGAATAGGGATCCCATCTAACAAAAATCTTATCTTTTTCTACAGCCTGACCATCGGCCAAGAGAATTATCGCTCCTTGCGGTACGGGATTTCTTTGAATTTCGATACCTTTTTCACTGCAAACACTAATCATCCCATTTCTGTTGAGAACAATAAGACTCTTCCCTTTAGGTACAGCCTTGATGTTATGGTAAACAATTACCCCTTTCTCACGCGATTTAATAAAGGAACGTTCGGCAACTCTTGAAGCAGTTCCTCCAATATGAAAAGTTCTCATCGTCAGCTGAGTTCCCGGCTCACCAATTGACTGAGCGGCAATGATTCCTACCGACTCGCCAATTTCAACTAGCTGTCCGGAAGCTAAGTTTCTGCCGTAACACTTAGCGCAAACACCGCGTTCGGCTTCGCAAGTAAGCACACTTCTTATTCTTATTTTTTCCAATCCGAAACTTTCAATTTTATCGGCAGTTTCCTCAGTGATTATATCGCCGATTTTAACCAAAACTTCATCAGTTACTAGATCTACAATATTATCTAAAGCAACTCTACCAACAACCCTCTCTTTTAATGGTACAACCACTTCATCACCCTCAACGATTTCTGAAACTGTGATTCCATTAACAGTTTGACAATCGTCCTCTAGAATAATTACTTCTTGAGCGACATCTACCAGCCTTCTGGTTAAATAGCCGGCATCAGCTGTTTTTAAGGCCGTATCGGCCAACCCTTTTCGGGCACCGTGAGTAGATATGAAATATTCAAGAACAGTCAACCCTTCTCTAAAATTTGAAGTAATCGGAGTTTCAATAATTTCTCCTGACGGTGTTGCCATAAGACCGCGCATGCCTGCCAGCTGACGGATCTGAAGTTTAGAACCGCGGGCGCCAGAATCGGCCATCATAAAGACCGGATTAAAGATCTCCATGTTTTTAAAAACCAAGTCGGCAACACGATCAGTCGCTTTTGTCCAGATATCGATAATTTTGTTATGACGTTCCCGTTCGGTAATAATACCCTTACGATACTGATCATTAACCTTATTTAAATCACCGGTAGCCTCATCGAGACAATCTTTTTTCTGAGGAGGAATTACAAGATCCGTAACCGAAACACTTATTCCGCCTAAAGTGGCATACTCAAACCCCAAATCTTTA
Organism: Candidatus Omnitrophota bacterium; assembly: GCA_028711575.1. Taxonomy (GTDB): domain Bacteria; phylum Omnitrophota; class Gorgyraeia; order Duberdicusellales; family 4484-171; genus JAQTSA01. Next base: position 23,152 of record JAQTSA010000006.1, read on the forward strand.
ATGTTATCAAGCAAGGCAATAGTTTCGGTATGACCAAACTGTTCATGACATTCACTGATAATAAGCGAAACGCTTTTTTTACCGAGAGTTTCGTTTACAAAGCGAAACCCGGCAGGCAAAATCTGATTAAAAACTACTCTTCCGACAGTAGTTTCGATTATTTTTTTCTCACCTTTGATTGTCATTCGTACTTTTATTTTAGAATGCAGCTCGACTTCTTCATCCTGATAGGCAGTCATTAATTCTTCAGTTGAAGAAAAGATTAATCCTTCTCCCCGCATACCTTTTCTTTCCAAGGATAGGTATCGACAACCAATAATCATATCCTGGCTTGGCGAAATTATCGGCCGGCCGTCAGCTGGCGAAAAAATGTTGTTTACTGACAACATCAGCACCTTTGCTTCCGACTGAGCCTCTAAGGAAAGCGGTACATGGACGGCCATCTGATCACCGTCAAAATCAGCGTTAAAGGGAGCGCAAACTAATGGATGCAAACGAATTGCTTTACCCTCAATCAGCTTAGGATAAAAGGCCTGAAGACTCAAACGGTGCAGAGTCGGAGCACGGTTTAGCATAACCGGGTGGCCTTGAATAACGTCTTCTAAAATATCCCAAACCTCAACCCGAGCCCGCTCAACCATTCGCCGAGCGCCCTTAACAGTATGGACAAACCCTTTCTCCCGCAATTTTTTAATTATAAACGGCTCAAACAACTCAAGAGCCATCTGTTTAGGAATACCACATTGATGAAGTTTCAATTCCGGGCCAACAACGATAACGCTTCGGCCGGAATAATCAACCCGCTTACCTAAAAGATTCTGGCGGAAACGGCCTTGTTTACCTTTAAGCATATCAGAAAGACTCTTCAACGGACGATTTTGAGGCCCCATAACCGGACGGCCATGACGCCCATTTTCGATTAAAGCATCTACCGCCTCCTGAAGCATCCTTTTTTCGTTACGAATAATAATATCCGGCGCGCCAAGAGACATCAGCTTTTTCAGACGATTATTCCTGTTAATAACTCTTCGATAAAGGTCATTAAGATCACTTGAGGCAAACCGGCCGCCTTCCAAAGGAACCAAAGGACGCAAATCAGGCGGAATAACCGGAATATTTTCAAGAATCATCCATTGAGCATCGTTATCAGACCGGCGAAGATCCTCAATGATTTTTAATCGCTTTATCAGACGTTTATTAACCCCGACTTTACCTTGGGCAATTTCTTTTTTTATCGACTTACTTAACTTATCAAAATCTATTTCTTTTAATAACTCACGTACGGCTTCAGCTCCAATCTTAGCTTTAAAATCACTGGCATATTGATCAAGAGCTTTGTTGTAAGCATCTTCGCTCAGAAGCTGGCGCGGTTTAAGCGGTGTTGTCCCTGGATCAATAACAACATACTCTTCGTAATATATAATCTTTTCTAATTCTTTAACCGTCATGTCTAAAATCGCGCTCATTCGTGACGGTAAAACCTTAAAAAACCAGATATGAGTAGCCGGCGCGGCCAAACTAATATGGCCCATTCGCTGACGACGCACTGAAGAATGTAAAACTTCAACGCCGCAACGGTCACATTTTGTACCCTTAAATTTAATACCTTTAAGCTTTCCGCAATGACATTCCCAATCTTTTGAAGGACCAAAAATCCTCTCACAGAAGAGACCATCTTTTTCAGGCTTAAGCGTGCGATAGTTTAGCGTTTCGGCCTTCTTCACTTCGCCAGAAGACCAGCCCTTTATAACCTGGGGAGAGGCTAATTTAATCGATATTCGGTCAAAGAAACTTACTTCTTGAATCATTTGCCCTCCTTACCGTTCATAACTTTTTTTCTTTTTCCGGTCTAACATCTAAACACAACCCTTGTAACTCTCGGACTAAAACGTTAAACGACTCAGGTACCGAAGGGTGAAGTTTCTGTTCACCGCGAACAATAGCCTCGTAAATCCGGGTACGTCCTTCAACGTCATCACTTTTAACCGTCAACATTTCCTGAAGAGTAAAAGCTGCGCCATAAGCTTCTAAAGCCCAAACTTCCATCTCTCCGAATCGTTGTCCGCCAAACTGAGCTTTACCGCCCAAAGGCTGCTGGGTAATAAGAGAATATGGGCCAATAGCCCGGGCATGTATTTTATCGTCGATCATATGCACAAGCTTCATGATATACATATAACCAATACCGGCCTTTTGATCAAACTTTTTACCGGTATAACCGTCATAAAGGTCGACTTTACCGTCCTCACCAAGCCCGGCATCCTTAAAAAGTTTGATAATATTTTCTTCAGTTGGCCCGTCAAAAGTGGGCGAAATAACTTTAACGCCAAGTTTTTTGGCAACCCAACCTAAATGCATCTCAAGAAGCTGTCCGACATTCATTCGTGAAGGAACGCCCAAGGGATTAAGAAGAATATCTAAAGTTGAACCATCTTCTAAAAACGGCATATCCTCTTCAGGAAGAATTTTTGAAATAACGCCCTTGTTACCGTGTCTACCGGAAAGCTTATCACCAACCGATATTTTTCTTTTCATAGCGACATAAACGACAACCCGCTTCAAAACACCGGTAGGAAGTTCATCTCCTTTACGGATTTTGGATATTTCCAAATCCTTTTCAATTTCCAGTTCCTGAAGACGTTCATCGTATACCGCTAAAAGAGATTTAGCATCTTCGTTATCTTCAATATCAGTATCCTTAATTTTATTTTCGCTCTTACCGAGAACTACACTTAACCGGCGCATTTTTTCAGTTTCCAGCAGTTCTTTTTCTTCAGTATAATATTTTTCCAGTTCTCGCAATTTTTTCAGTTCTTCTGTTTTTTCTCTTTTTGAACGACGACCACGGTCTTTCCTCTGAAAGACTTCAACGTTAGTAACAACACCATATACGCCAGGCGGAACCCGCAGTGAAGTGTCACGAACATCAGCAGCCTTTTCTCCAAAAATAGCCCGTAACAGTCTTTCTTCCGGCGCAAGTTCTCTTTCGGTTTTTGGCGTTACCCGTCCGATCAAGATATCATCGGGAATAACTTCGGCACCAACACGAACAACACCGCCTTCATCAAGGTTACGTAATGTTTCTTCATTGACATTAGGTATATCCCTTGTCACTTCTTCATGGCCAAGACGGGTTTCTCTGGCTTCAAGCTCAAACTTTTCAATATGCACCGAAGTCAAAAGGTCATCTTTAACAAGGCGCTCATTAATAATGATAGCATCTTCAAAATTGTATCCCCGCCAAGGAATAAAACCGACTAAAAGATTTCGTCCTAAAGCCAAATCACCATATTGAGACGCCATACCATCAGCGATTATATCATTTTTCTTAATTTGGTCGCCGAGTTGAACCAAAGGTCTTTGATTCACGCAGGTATCAGCATTAGACCTTTCGAATTTACGTAATTTATAGGTAAAATTACCTACTTTAATTGTTCCGCCATCAACAGAAACAACCTTATCGGTTTCCTTATTAATAACAACTGCTCCGCTATCACGAGCCACTTTTTCTTCAAAGCCGGTTCCCACAAGCGGACTTTCCGGGAAAAGCAACGGTACAGCTTGACGCTGCATATTAGATCCCATCAAAGCGCGGTTAGCATCATCATGTTCTAAAAAAGGAATCAAAGACGCGGCAACAGATATAATCTGCTGATGAGCAACATCCATATACTCCACACTTTTAGAGGCAACTAAAGGAAACTTTCCCTTAACTCGGGCATAAATCTGATCATCGATGATCGTACCATCGTCGGCAAGATTATCACTAACTTGACCGATTATTTTATCTTCTTCAATATCCGAAGTAATGTAGTCAACTTTATCAAGAACAACACCATTCTCCACTTTTCGATACGGTGTTGTCAAAAAACCAAGGGGATTTATTTTGGAATAGGTTGCTAATGAAGTCAGCAACCCGATATTTGCGCCTTCAGGAGTTTCAATCGGACAGACCCGGCCATAATGAGTAGGATGAACGTCACGGACTTCAAATCCCGCCCTTTCTCTCGATAACCCGCCAGGACCCATCGCGCTTAAACGGCGTTTATGCGTAATTTCGGCTAAAGGATTAGTCTGATCCATAAACTGAGAAAGCGGTGATCTAGCAAAAAAATCCTGGACTTGAGAAGAAAAAGCCCGTGAATTAATAAGGTGCTGGATCGAAAAATCGTTGGAAAGAACCAGAGAATATCGTTCCATGAAAGTTCTTTCAACACGGAGTAAACCAACTCTAACCGTATGCTGGAATAATTCTCCAATAAGCTTTACTCTTCTATTTGCCAAATGATCAATATCATCTAATTCAGCGCTGCCGCTCTTAACTTCAAGCAGTTTCTTTACAATTTCAACTATAGTTGCGACATCAAGGACTCGTTTATTAAGAACCGTGTTCATATTCAGCTTTTTATTAATAAGATATCTTCCGACTTTACCTAAATCATAGCGGCGCGGGTCAAGAAACATCCTTTTAAAAACTTCTTTCGCGGCTTCCAAGGTTATCGGTTCAGTTGGCCGCATTTTTTTGTAAAAATCAAGATAAGACTCTTCCGTGCTTACCGTTAAATCCTTTTTTACGGTATTAACTATTTCCGGATAAGGCTTATCGGAAAATTTTTCATAAATGTCCTCATTCGTGGAAATACCCATCATCCGCAATATCTGTGTAGCAGGGAAAGTTTTTCTCCGGTCAATTATCGCGGTAATCGTATCGTTAATATCTGTTCTAAACTCCAGCCAATAGCCTCGATAAGGTATAATTCTGGCAAAATACATTCTCTTGCCGGTCGCGTGCAATTCTTCTTCGAAGAAAACACCCGGTGAACGTTGTAATTGACTTATAACAGAACGTTCATCTCCATTGATTATGAAAGAAGCCGTATCTGTAATCAGCGGAATATCGCCTAAATATATTTCCTGTTCTTTGACATCTCCTGCCGGACTGCTTAAACGCAGGCGAACTCTTAGGGGAGCGGCAAAAGTCTGAGAGCGGCGTTTGCATTCATCAACACTATAACGCGGGCGGCTCAAACTGTAAGCCAGGAATTCCAAACGATACTGTTTATCAGGACTTTCCATAGGAAATACTTCTTCAAATATTTCCTGCAGACCCATTTTCTTCCTCTTCTCAGGCAAAATACTCATCTGCAGAAAATCGCGATAAGAATTTAACTGATGTTCTAAAAGGTGAGGTATAGGGAACTTCTTTGAAACTTTAGAAAAGGATATTTTTTTTATCTTTTTCAAGTTCGACCTCCATTATCTATTGATACATCCTATTCCCGCTGACCGCGGATCGTTTAGTCTATACCAAGCGTATTATAATTATTATCCTAAAAGCTGATTCTTTTAACGAATACCGGTTATTTCAACTCAACGGCCGCACCGGCAGATTCCAACTTTTTCTTAATCTCTTCAGCTTCTTCTTTAGAAACGTTTTCTTTGACTGGTTTAGGCGCAGAATCAACAAGATCTTTCGCTTCTTTTAATCCCAGCTCAGTAATCGCGCGGATTTCTTTAATCACAGCTATTTTATTCGCTCCAGCTCCGGTTAAAACAACCGTGAAAGAGGTTTTTTCTTCAGCTTCTTCAACTGCTACAGCACCAACAGCAGCCACCGCAGCTACCGGCGCGCTAGCCGTAACGCCGAACTTATCTTCACAAGCTTTAACTAGTTCCGATAACTCTAATACCGTCATTTCTTCAACCATTTTCAAGATATCTTCTACTTTTGACATCAGTTACCTCCCTTTCGAATTATTTTTTATTATTGTGCGATCCCTTAACTTTTTTTAGTCTTCTTTATCTCTTCAAGCGTCCATAGAAATTTAAGAACAATCTGGTTTAAAACTGTCATAAATCCAGTTATCGGCGACGCCAGGGCTCCGACAGCTGTACCGAGAAGGATTTCTCTTGCCGGTAATTTAGACAGTTCAATCAATTCTTTAGAAGTAATCCGCTTATTTTTCAGGATACCGCCTTTCAATTCCAAGGTTTCATTTTCTTTTGAAAAAGCTACCAATTTTTTGCAGGTTTCAACTACGTCCTGATCATAAACAAAAACAATACCGGTCTCTCCGGTCACAAAATCATTTAAATCATCCCAGCCGATATCAAGAAACGCCTTTTTCACAAGAGAATTTTTAGCGACAAATATTCTTGACCCCAAATTATGAAGTTGGCCCCGAACATTATTCAAAACTACAGCCTTGACTTTGTTAAAGCTTAAGAAGTAACAAGCCTGGGAATTACTAAAACTATCCTTGATTTCCGATGTAATTGTTTCTCTTGTAATAACGCCGACACTTTTCATCATAGCTGCACCCTTAACGATGGACTCATCGTCCTTGATAAATAATAATTTTTAAATAACTCACCCTTAACCGACGGCGGTTTTACAGAGAGAAGAGAATCGACAAAAGCTTGAGCGTTCTCAAGTAAGGCATCTTTAGTAAACGACATCTTCCCCAAACCAACGCAAACTCCGCCGGTTTTATCCATTCTATAATCAACTTTACCCCGTTTGGCTTCTTTTACGGCAAAAGCTACATTATCGGTAACCGTTCCTGTTTTCGGTGAAGGCATAAGGCCGCGCGGACCAAGAGTACGGCCGAGTTTGCTGACAACTCTCATCATTGAAGGAGTCGCGATACAATAATCAAAATCATACCACCCTTCCTTTTCGATCTTATCCACAAAATCCTGAGCGCCGACATAATCAGCGCCGGCTTCTCTGGCCTGGGCTTCCTTTTCCGGTTCGCAAAAAACCAAAACTTTAACTTCCTTGCCAATACCATGAGGCAGAACCACCGCACCCCGAACCATTTGATCTGACTGCTTTGAATCAACATTCAGCTTACAAGCGAATTCCAATGTTTCATCAAATTTACATTCAGCCATCTTAGTCAGAGTTTCAACAGCTTCCTTAAGGGTATAAATTTTATCCTCTACCAGTTTTTCGGACTTTTTATATCTTTTACTACGTTTCATAATGCAACCCCTCGATTATTCAACAACCTTGATACCACTGCTTCGGGCCGTACCCTCGATAATTTTCGCAGCCTGATTAATATCAACTGTATTCAAATCTTCCATTTTTTCTCTGGCAATATCAAGAACCTGCTGTTTAGTTACTTGACCAATAAACTCTTTACCGGGAGTACCGCTAGCCTTAGCAAGATTAGCTGCCCGCTTAAGCAAAACCGCGGCCGGCGGACTCTTGACGATAAAATCAAACGATTTATCCTCATATACATTTATAATTACCGGAACAATTATTCCTTCTTTTTGTTTTGTTGCCTCGTTAAACGATTTACAAAACTGCATTATATTTACACCATGCTGACCTAAAGCCGGACCAACCGGTGGAGCGGGATTAGCGCTGCCCGCAGGTATTTGAAGTTTTATTTGACTTACTGGTTTTTTCTTTTTCTTTGCCATTAATTACTCCGGTTCTAAAAAAATCGTTTTTATTATATCTTTTCTACCTGCCAGAACTCAAGTTCAACCGGGGTAGTACGCCCAAAAATTGATACCTGAACCTTTACTTTACCTTTATCAGGCGACACGTCCTCTACCACACCATTAAAATTCACAAAAGGCCCTTCATTGACTCTTATACTTTCACCTTTCTCAAAGTTAACTTTTGGTGCCGGTTTTGCCTTACTTTCTTCGGCTTTTAGTAAAATTCGGTCAACCTCCTGCTGAGATATCGGCGACGGCTTGCGTTTTGGGCCAATAAAAGTTGTAATTCCCGGGGTATTTTTGACAAACAGCCAGGAATCATCATTCATTTCCATACGCACAAGAATATATCCGGGAAAAAACTTTCTTTCCAGGACTTTTTTCTTGCCCATCTTAACTTCGGTAACCTGTTCTTTGGGGATAACAACGTCAGAAATAATCTCCTGATAACTATAAACTTTTATACGCGCTTCTAAATTAGTCCGAGCCTTATCTTCAGCCCCACTTAAAGTATGTAAGATATACCATTGTTTCATATTATCCCTTATGATTTTAGAAACTCTCGCACCAAACTGGACAACCCTTTATCGATAAAAAAGATATATAAGGTTAACATTGCCGCAACGATAATAACTATGAGAGTCGCGCTGGTTAACTCCTGACGAGTCGACCAATTAACCTTTTTTAATTCTTCACGAATTTCTTTAAAAAACTTGGGTATTGCTTTTATCTTTTTGATCATAATTGTTACCGATAATAAAAACGTTTCTTAAACGCAACCAGGCGAGGCAGGGGTCGAACCTGCAACCCCCGGTTTTGGAGACCGGTGCTCTAGCCAATTGAGCTACTCGCCTAAACATGGTTGCAAGCGATAAACATAAAAACCGAAATATATTTTCCCACAGTAAACAAATAAACCCAAAGAGCATAGGGAGCAGGTTTATGCTACCCACCTAAAAAAACTTATTAAGGTTTAGCTTCCCGATGTTCAGTATGTTTACGATCGAACCGGCAATACTTGCGAATAGTATACTTCTCGGGATGTTTACGTTTATTCCGCGTAGTATAGTAATTCTTACGTTTACATTCTGAACATGCTAGTGCAATTAATTCTCTCATGGTAAGTTACAAAAAATTTAGTGGAAAAGGTTATAAATTTCCTGTTCCACAACTGTGGGTTTTCTTCCCTTTAAGCCCACGATCGGATTCGAACCGGTGACCTCTTCCTTACCAAGGAAGTGCTCTACCGCCTGAGCTACGTGGGCAAATGTTCGTTTCCAATAATTTAAAGATTTTACTCTAAAAGCTAATTTTGTCAAGAAAAAAAAACTTATAATTCCTGAAAACAGCTATATTTTTGAAAAAAAAGAGCAAATTCCTATCAAAAAAAAGCTCTGATATAAAAAGATTCTATGAAATATGATTTGAACTATTTAAAAGCGACATTATAATATATAAGAAATGCGCCTATTAACAATTGCTATATTAACAATACCTATATTATATCTAGTCGGGTGTTCTCCAATGCGATATCTTTGTAACTATACTTTAAAAGACTGGCCGCGATACGCCTCATATACAACGGCTAAAAAACCGCCCTTACCCCCCAACCAATCAATAAAAGTTGTCTCCTACAACATAAAACACGGCAAAAAAGTCAATAAAGCCTTAAAATTGCTAAAAGATAACGGTCTCGACAACGCCGATATAATCCTTGCCCAAGAACTGACGCCCAATGCCGTTTTAGCTATCTCAGAGAATCTCGGCTACAATTACATCTACTACCCGGCGATATTACATCCGGTATTAAAACAGGATTTTGGTAACGCTATCTTTTCCCGCTGGCCAATCCTCAATGACGAAAAAATTATTTTACCCCATTTAAAGTCCCGCCGCCGCCAAAGAATCGCGATAAAAGCGACGGTTTTGATTAACGAAAAGAAAGTAACGGTTTATTCGCTGCACATGGGAATCTTTATCAAACCCGACGACCGAAAACGGTTGGTTGATATAATTATCAAACCTTTACCTCGCGATTCCAACTATTTCATAATCGGCGGAGATTTTAACTCTTTCACAAGAAAAGACCGTCAGCTGATCACTGAAGCTTTTAAAGACGAAGGTTTTGATCTAGCTAGCCAGGATCTGGGCTGGACCTATAAACAGTGGTATCTCTTTAACCGAAAAGTAGCCCTTGACCATATTTTTACAAAGAACATGGAAACTGTTGCCCAAGGTAAAATCGAAAGCCCCAAACCCAGCGACCACATCCCGATCTGGGTTGACTTAAACTTCCTCGAAAACTAATTCTTTTTAGATTTAACAAAAAGCAACGGAAAGACGATATCGCTGAGGCAACAAGGCAGCCAGACAGCGATAAAAAGGAAAATAAAAATAACAATATAAACAGAAAAACTTAAAGCAAGCTCGCCCTTAGCCATCAGCATATGAAACAGCGACGCCCAAGTACTTATCAAGACATGGCCGAGATGAGGAAACTTAGTCTGCGGTTTAAAGTAGGCGATTAGTATTCCGGCAAAAGCCAAAGGATTAATCAGCCACCACTTTTCAATAAAGCCGATGTGGGCATGACGATGCGGCAAATCTAAAAGAACCTCTCCTAAATAAGGGATCAGCGAATCGCTTAAAGTAGCAATGCCTACGGAACCGATAAATCCAACCAGAATAAACATGAAAAGATTACAGCGATGTTTAGAACCTCTTGGACACTGATGAAGGTGATACATCGAAGCCGTAACTAAGCTGCTCAATAAGACATGAGCCGGATGAAAGATATAAAAGGCTTTATAGGAGACATGCTGAGGTATCGATTTAGAAAATAACAAGAGAACAACCCCAAGCAAAGCGCCGAAGGCTGTAAAGGGAATGTGTTCTTTTAACTCTTTAAAAATCTTTTTTAACATTTTTTGCCGATTCCTCTTTTTTATTGATGGTTATTTTATCCCAGTTAATTTTAAAAGTAAACTATTTCTTTAAAAAAAAACTAAAGAACTTATCAGCGATATAGCATGTAGCTCATTGGGTATCGGGTATTGAGAATAGGGTTTAGGGTAATAGAGAGTGATTGTGTTAGAAAATCAAACGATTTTCAGGAAGTGTTTTCTCCGAACAACTAATTTCTATTGATTTCTATAAATTTCAATTTATTTCCAAAGCAACTGTTTGACAGCACGCCAGTGGCAGTTTGACAGCGCCAAAGGCGCTAGTTTGACGCGAGCTAGCGAGTTTTGACTATCTCTTGAATCACCCCTCAATAACTTAATTACTCAATCACTTAATAACCACATCTCAAAAGTGCTCTTGTCAAACTAATACTGCTCTTTGATCGATTCAACCGTCACTTCGCCTACCCCTTTAAAATATTCATCACGCCCTCTTTTACCGTCTTTTTTAGAAACAATATAGATGCTTGAGAAAATACCGATTGAAATCAGGAGAAAGCCAATAATAACCACAGTTCTGACCAATACACTCTTGGTCATTTTGCAAACCCAGAGGAAAGCCGCAACCATTCCGGCTAAACCCACTCCGATTGATATAATACCTATAATTTGATACATAACTTATACAACTTTATTGATTATACCTTAACAGTCTAAACTCCCAAATAAAAAAAAACCACAGTCAATTAAAACTGTGGTTTTTGCAAGTCGTATTGGTTGCGGGGCACGGATTTGAACCGTGGACCTCAAGGTTATGAGCCTTGCGAGCTACCTGGCTGCTCCACCCCGCGTAAGTATTCTAATTGATTTTGTTTTTTTGTCAACAACCAATAACGATATTGTCAAGCCAAAGTTAAAATGTCCCTTTTTTACCAAAGTTAAAGTGTCCCTTTTAGGCCTCTGTTAAGACTAGTTCTTCAGAAGCTTTCTGGGTTTTTAAACGAGTCTTATTTGACAACCAATT